>JACOUC010000075.1 GCA_016178055.1 Chlamydiota bacterium
AACATCACCGAAAAAGACGGAGTCACCAGAACCCACAACGAACTCAACCAAATTACATCCACGACTGATGGAACAACGCTTGCCTATGATAACAATGGAAACATCACAAGCAAGGTAGTCGGGGGAATTACCTGGACCTACACCTTCTCATCAGAAAACAGATTATTGAGTGCATCATCGAGTGACGGAACGAACGTCACATTCCAATACGATGCATTAGGGAGAAGAATCTCAAAGTCAGACGGCACAACTACCACATCATGGATTTATGATGGCGATGACATCTTACTTGAATACGTCAATGGCTCACTCGAGAGCAGGTATACGCAAGGGCCCGGTACCGATGAACACTTAGCAAAAACAAATCTCACTACAGGAGCAAACTATTTTTATCACACTGATGCCCTTGGCTCCACCACTGAAATCACCGACAGCACAGGTTCGATCATTGAAAGCTATCAATACACCTCTTTTGGCCAACCCACAGTCTTCGACAAAGATGGGCTAAAAATTACTCAATCATTCATAGGGAATATCTATCAGTACACGGGAAGAGAATATGATATAGAAACAGGACAACAGTATTCTCGTGAAAGATACTACGACTCGAGTTTGCAGAGATTTTTGTCTAAAGACCCGATAGGATTTGCTGGAGGAATTAATATTTATGCATATGTCCGCAATAATCCGATTAATGCAACGGATCCCTTTGGATTGCTTGGGGAAGACAAAGTTAAAGAAAAACTTGATGAATATATTAGTGATCAATTAACCGAATCCGAGAAGCAGAAAGCGGCTGATTTTACTGGACAGCAAATAAAGCCTTGGCATATTCCTGGCCTGCTCGGTGGTAATAAAGAAGCTTACGAGAAGCTAGAGGAACGAGTCAGAAAAGCGCTTGAGAAGTCTGACAAAGAAACTAAAGATCTCTTTGACAGAATAGACAAGATAAAGAAAGAGCTTGAAGAACAGCAAAAGAAGCAGAAGGAGCCTTGTAAGACATGAGGAAGCTCTTTCTCAAGCTCATTTTTGGGGCAGTTTTTACAGGAATCGTTTTATGCAGTTCCAGCGAACTCCTTTCAGGATTTCCAGTTTTTATATATACCATCTTTCCGTTAGGCTTGGCTCTTCTTATTGCTGAAATATATGCGTATATGACTTGCTTTGTATTCTTGTTTTTTGGGGTGAGTAAATTTGGAAAGCTTAGATACATACTCTGGGTGAGTCTAATCGCGGTATACATTCTCATAAACATGGTAGCGGCCCGATTTATACATTTTGACATTCCGATAGAATCGATTATTCCTAATTTAAATCGCTCATAAGCCCTGAGCGGCGCAGTTATTGATTGTCCCCTGTTGGAATGGCCTGGCTCAAAGCTAGGCAACGTTAAAGGCCTCGCGATTGTGTAGATGTAGATGGGGCGTTGGTAGGAAATTAGATTAATTTGAAAACTCAAAAATCGTATGACCATTAAAAAATTTTTCTCACTTTTTCTTTGCTCTTTTCAATTCCTTTGGAGCATGGCTATCGAAGCTCCAGCCCAAGCTGAGTCAACAGGCCAATTCAAAACCATCATAGACCCCTTAGGTAATACGATAGAAAGAACCTACAACTACGCCCCTGCCAATCGCCCCATCGAACTCATCAGCAAATCTAACGGGATAGAAAAGGTAGAAAAGGGGTCAGGTCTTTTGTTGAATGATTGAAAATAATTTATGGGCTTCGCACTAAAACAAGAAAATGAATTTCCCTTTTTAAGCTTGGTCGAAGGGCCAATGCTTAAGGTTCTGCCTGGAGGAAAAGCTAAGGCAAAGCCTTTGGCGGAAATTATCCCAACCACCTCGCTAGGGGGTGGGATTATTCCTTTTGATTCTTCTAGCCTCGAGCTTCGAGCCTCTAGCCTTGAGCGAGATTGTGCGCATGACAAAGTAAGCAACGTCACACAGAAGAAAAACCCAAATGGAGCCACCCTCAGTTACGTCTATGATGCCCTCAATCGCTTGACGACAAAAACAACGCCAGAACAAGTTTATGCATTTGGGTACGACACACTCAGTCGACTCACAAGTGCATCAAATACTGCAAGCAATCTGTCATTTGCATATGATGCAGTGGGCCAATTGTTGAACACAACCACAGCAGGCAGTCAACCTAGTATTACATTGTCATACAGTTATGATGAGGCGGGAAGAAAGACAAATCTCAGTGATCCAACGGGTAGCACAGCCTATGAATTTGACAGGGCCAATAGACTCACATCGATGACTAACCCCTATAATAATTTTGCCTTTACCTATGATAAAGGTGGAAGAAGGACAGGACTCACTGGCTCTGGAGGCATTGAACGGACATATTCTTATGACAATATCAATCGCTTGCTCAGCCTCATCAACAAAGTCAACGGCAAGGACATCGATTTATTGACCCTTCAGCGAGATGCTATAGGAAACAAAACCCAGAAGACAGATTCACATGGCGCTGACAACTACACTTATGACCAAAATCAAAGACTACTCTCCTCATCCCTCAACTCAGAAAGCTTCATCTATAGACAGGTAGACAGGGACGGTGTTAGTTAATTAGGTATTTTTTAAAACTTAAAAATCGTATGAACATTAAAAAAATTTTCCCACTTTTTCTTTGCTCTTCTCAATTCTTTTGGAGCATAGAATAGGGGGGTTGCGTCGAAAGAGAGGCCGATAATGAAAGTGAAATGTGATTGCAACGGAAAATTCAAAGAAGAGATCCGTAAGTTTGAAGGATTAGAATGTGAGGCTCATGAATAAAAAATATTTATTGGCTCAGATGATCGTTACAGGATGGCTTTTTTGGGCAGCGAGTTTGCCTATTCAGGCATCAACCAATCTTTTACAAAATTCCAGTTTCGAAAGCGGAACAGGGACGGGGTCTGGAAGCTCATTTTCTAACTGGACTATTTTTGGGAATGATACCTCCGGTTGTCCCTCCCCCAACAACAGAATTTTTGCACAACGAGATGGGTCCGGAAATGAGCACAGTGGCTCTTTTTCACTGCGCATTGCTTCTGACTGCGGTCCCCCTTCAAGTGATGCAGTCGCAGGTGTATTTCAAGACATTACCAGTGGCTTTGGCGTAGGAGATACCGTCACCCTTCAGGCCTTCGCCAAATTTGCATCTGGGGATGCAACGGGCGAGCTCCATTTTAAAATCGAATTTATTGGAACGTCGATTGTAAAAGAATCTGGCGATTTCGCAACCTCTTCGTCTTACTCAAGTCCTTCTTTGCAAGCAACCGTCCCCTCTGGAACAACAGCCGTTCGCGCAACGATCATACAAGTGATGAAATCAGGTTCCTCCAGCACTGGAACGAGTGCGGCCGAATATTTCATCGATGATGTTTCGATGGCCATTGATAAACAATCCTCGAGTGTATCTGTTGAAGGATGTAGTTTTCCTACAAATGCCAGTTTTGAAGATACGGGAATTAAGAATGAGGAAATTCTACCGGGGTGGACACGGTTTCCTTTTGAGTCTTCTTTGGTCAATCAAAAGGATAATTCTTCTCTCGTCTATCTTGCCTTGGATGGAACACACGCGGTTGAGATGAACATCTTTGGCGGTCAATTTACGGGTATTTTTGAGGTGATCACCGGAATTCATCCTGGGGAAACCCTTGATTTTAGTGCGTATGCCCGCACGGATAACACCGATTTTGGAGCCTTTGGCCAACTTAAAATAGAATTTAAGGATGTAAAGGATCGTCTCATTTCGGATACCCTTTCTGATAAGATTACAAAAAACAATGCCTCTGGAGATTATAAAAAGTTTTCTATTTCAGCTGTGGCTCCCACAGGAACGACTTATGCCGTTCTCGTTTTAGTCGGCGATGCAGGACAAGGCGGAGGAGGCGATATTGTTTTTGATGCTGTCTGTTCAAACTTTCAGCCAACCGCAAAAATTACAGGAGATGTTTTTAACGTCACCAACGGACAACTGATTACAACCACTCACGTCGAGCTTTTACGTGCGGATGGAAGCTTGATTGAGACCGATAGCAATAACCCCTTTGAATTCTTTGTTGAACCTGATTCCTATCGTATGCTGCGAGCTTCGGCTGAAGGCTACACCTTCCCTTCTCGCATTAATCAAACAGTGATCCAAGGCGATCATGGAGATCTTTTTCACTTCTCTGGCGACACTAAAATCTCTCTTCCCATGGATCCAGGCTATCCGCTCATTCTTAAAAAAGATGTAAATAAGAAAGAAGCTGCACGGGGAGATTTACTTGTTTATAAATTTAATATAAAAAACAATTCTACCCTCCCCATTGACAATGTTCTTTTAATAGATGATTTACCGGATTCTTTTCGATACCGATCGGGGACTTCTCAAAAAAATGGAGAAAAGATTGCGGATCCTTCTCAAAACGGTTCCCTTACCTTTAATCTCGGAACTTTAAAAGGATCTGAAGAAGTCACCATAAGTTATGTCGCGGTCATTGGAACCAAGGCTGAACCTGGGCGTCAATATTTAACAACCGCCGTTGCCAAAAGTTCAAGTCTTGGATGGCAACTTTCAAACACCTCTCTCTCCGGTCCTACCGTCATTTTAGAGCCGATCTTTGACCTCGGCACGATGATCGGAAAAGTATTTAACGATCAAAATAAAAATGGAGTCCAAGACCACGGTGAGCAAGGCATACCCGATGTTCGTCTAGCAACCGAGGAAGGAACGGTTATCTATACGGATGCCCATGGAAAATATCATATTCCAGGAGTTAAACCGGGCCGTCATATCATTAAAATAGATCGCCACAGCCTTCCTCCTGGTGCTGAATGTGTGACAGAAGAAGCTTATCTCGTTAAAATCACCGAAGGACTTTTATCGAAGGTAAATTTTGCGATTGCTTTACCTCTGGATACAACGATTCCCCCCAGTTATCAAAATGAGCTTGAAGTTCATGTCACACAACAATATGATAAAGTTGTCCCTCATCTTGAGGTAAGTCTCAACCAAGAAAATTTTGAAATTTTAGCCGATCAATTTGTTCAGCCTGCCTATTTCTACATTGAAGGAAACTACCTTGACCTTGCGATAGGCTGGAAAATTATTATTCGGGACGATCGCGACAAAATAATTCGTACGCTGGGCCTCACAGGTGAACCTGCTATCCCCTCTCGTGTTGAATGGGATGGAAAGAATGATGATGGAATCATTTTAGACTCAGATCGAAATTATACCTACCAGCTCATTATAACGGATGGGACCCATGAAGATTGGACAGATAAAAAGCCTTTCAAAACCACCGCCAAAAAAGAACATCCCATTGAAGTGCGTCAAGAATCTTTTATGCATCTTGAAGAGAATCAAACAGCCCGTCAATCCATTCCCATTACGAATCGTAACTCGGTCATGGTCCGAGGCCATGCAAAACCTGACTCAACCATTAAAATCAATGGGCAAGAAACTTATGTGCATGAAGATGGAACATTTGAGAGACAGGTCCTTCTTCCTTCCGGAGTACAGGTTGTCAAAATTTCTAACACCGACGAGAATGGAAAAACGCTAACCTATGTTAAAGAAGTTGATGTTCAAGAAGACTACTTTTTTATGGTGGGAATGGGCGAAGGAGAATTGGGTGCCAGAGATGTCTCTTCTCATTTGGAATCTATTAGCGAAGATGATCAATTTGATGATGGTTTCTATCAAGATAGACGCATTGCCTACTATTTAAAAGCAAAGGTCAAAGGAAAATACCTCATCACCTCTTCCCTGGACACAGACCGATCAAATAATACCAAACTCTTTACGAATATTGACCCTGACCGCTACTACCCTGTTTATGGAGACTCGGCGACCCTTGATTATGAGGCAACCGACACCCAAAGCAAGCTGTTCTTACTTTTGGAGGCAGACAAGTCTTATTTTAAATGGGGTAGCTTTCAAACAGGATTTACTGATACGCAACTCGCAACTTACAATCGAACACTCTCGGGAGCTAAATTCCATCTGGAACGTGAAAAAACAAATCAATATGGCGACACCTATGGAGAAGTCACCGGCTTCTACGCCAATTCCGACGCTGCCCCCGACCATAACGAATTCTTAGGAACAGGGGGATCTCTTTATTATCTTAAAAACCGTAATCTCATTGAAGGAAGTGAAAAAATTAACGTTATTACTCGTGACAAAATTACAGGGCAAATCACGTCAAGTGTTGATCTTGTTGAAGGAGTCGATTATGAAATTGATTATTTTCAAGGTCGAATTATTTTAACCCGACCTCTCTCCTCCGTTTCCGGGTCAAACACGATTATCTCTTCCGATATTTTAGATGGAAACACCTCTTTTCTCGTGGTTGATTATGAATATCATCCCAGTTCTCCGCTTGAAAATCCCTCTCGTGGAGTCAAGGCTCACACTCAGGCTTTGGAAAATTTACGCGTGGGTGGCACTTACGTTCAGGATGACCATGAAGGACCCAATTATAAGCTGCTCGGCGCTGATGCCATCTATAAGATTGGCCGACGCACCAAATTTACGGCTGAATATGCTCAATCTAGATCCGATCAATCCTCCACCAATCTCTCAACCGATGGAGGGATCACTTTTACCAATGAAGATCCAACACTCTTTGGCACCATCACTGGGAACACCGGTAATCTGAATGTGACCATGGATGAACTCAGTCGAATCAGTCCTACCACCTATCTCAACTTTGATCCGGACGCACACGAAGCTTACAGCATGAAATTTCAAACGGGTGTCTCAAACAAATTAACCTTTAAATCCTATTACACCTATGTTCAAAGAGGTTTCTCCAGTACCTCCGTCCTCTTTCAAGAAGGAACACAAAAAATAGGAGGCGAACTCAGTTATAGATTAGCACCCGCTACTTTCTTTAATCTTCGACATGACACCCAAAAACTGATTGATGATTCTGAAACAACGGTGGGCCTCTCCTCCCCAACAACTATTTCTGGCGTTAATGGGCTTTCAGGAAATTTACTTGAGGGAGAAGAAAACTACACGACAACCGCACAAATTACACACGATATAGGGAAGTGGGGACTGATTGGTGAATATCGGCACCAGGAGATCGGGAGCCCGGTGAATCAGAATGATCCTCTCTCAGACTTTTTCTTTGTTACGAATGAATCAGACGATATCATTGCGGGTCGAGCTACTTATCACTGGAGTGGGAAATTTATTCCATTTATTGAACAGCAAGTTTCCTTGGCCGGCTCTGATAATCACCAAACCACCGCTGGAGCCGACATGAAAATAACTGAAAAAATTTGGCTTCAAGCTCAGGAAACGGTTGGGAATAGAGGTAATTCAACTTTGGTTGGTTTGCAAGCCCAAACCTCTGAAAAAACACGTGTCTATGTCAACCAAATGATCGGTTTTGACGATGCCCTGGGTCATGCCACACGGACAACCTACGGCAGCCACACTCAAGTCGACTCAAAAAGCACATTCACAACAGAAAAACAATACACGACCTATCGCAAAGGCGAGCTGGAATCTAATCTTTTCGGTTATGAAACTCGATTGAAGGAAGGTTGGTCCTTCAGCGGAAACTATGAAAGAATCGATAGTGACAATGGTTTTAACCGCGATGCCGTTTCAGGAACATTAGGCTACACAAAATGGAATAAACTTAACCTTTTTACTAAACTGGAATTCCGCCAAGATGAAACATCCGCTTCCCTCACTCAACATCAATACTTGACCCAAAATCTGGCCAAATGGCAAACCACGGATGACTTAAGTTTACTTGGACGTTTTAATTATGGCTTCACGAATGACACTACTCACGACACGACATTAGGCGAATTTTGGGAGGCAGGAACAGGATTCGCTTATCGTCCCATCTATTTTGACCGTTTCAATATGCTGGGCAAATACACTTATCTTAATGATGATCAACCCAATGGCCAATCTGATTTTGGACTGGATATTCTGGAACATTCCCATCTAACCTCTATTGAAGGGATTTATGATCTCAACCGCTGGTTTCAAGTGGTTGAAAAATATGCCTTTAAATATGGTGAAGTCAGTGTCGAAGGAAGCGACTTTTTTGAAGTGAAAACCCACTTATGGATTAACCGCCTTAATTTTCATGTCACCCGCAAATGGGACATCGCGGGTGAATTTAGATTAAGACGAGAAACATCCACCGATGACCAAAAAACAGGTTTCCTCATCGAAGTAGATCGTGAAGTAATTGACTATGTAAGATTCGGCGCTGGTTATAACTTCACCGACTTCTCAGACGATCTTAAGTCAGGATCCGACGATCACGCCCACGGATTCTTCTTCAGACTCACCGGAAAATACTAAAACCTAATTTGAAATCTCAAATTTCAAATTTGAAATAAAAACAGGAGCCTTTATGACTTTTGAGAGGTTTGAAGATGTGCCCGTCTGGAAAGAAGGAGTGAAATTAACAACCGCAATATTTCAATTGACCGAAGACAAGCGTTTTCGGTTTAAGGGTGATATTGCAAATCAAATTCAACGTGCGTCCCTGTCCATCCCTAATAACATCGCGGAAGGCTTTGAGCGTGGGACGACTCAAGAATTAATTACTTTTCTTTACTATGCACGCGGCTCAGCTGGAGAGGTGCGGTCCATTCTAGCGGTCATGGAACAAATGCGTGTGTTTGACGATTTGAAATTTCAAATTTCAAATTTGAAATTGTTGGTAGAAAGCATTTCACGCCAAGTAAGAGGTTGGACAAACACGTTACAGAACACAAAAATTCAGGGCCAGAGACATCTGAATGACAATACAAAAAAGGCCTTTGAAAGAGAGAAAAATCGTAAAGAATTCGAAGCAACACTAAAAAAATATTGGCAACCGTCCTAGAGGACATGAAAATAGAATTGAAACCTATCTTTTCCCCTCAAGCGTCAAGCTCCCCAATTTATTTTTAGGGGGTAAGTAGCACCAGTTCAATTTAGTTGCTTCTCTTTTCTTATGATCAATATCATGAACGGCAGGAGAAACTCCTAAAACAAGACCTCTATGAGGTCTGATTCCTAAAAATTTCCATGAAATCGCAGCCTCAACCTGATATCCCTTTTGACCTTCTCCCAATGAAGTAACGGTGTAAGAAACCTCATCAGGTCTTGCAGCACGGTTCTGAAACCAAATCCAAGCTTTTGGAAAATGACCTTTAAAAACAGGTGAAAAACCAATCTGAAAATCTTTAGGGTTTCCCCAATTTAAACCATCATTTTCAGCATCAATAAAAAGTTCAATACAATCCCCCTTAAAAATATGATCATTCACTTCATCATTAATCACTTCATCATCCACAACCGTCATCGCAAAATAAAGAAAGTTTTCATCCCATTGGAAATAAGCTTTTGGGTCAAGATCTTCGGCACTTTCAACTGCCCCAAATTCAAGGGTTCTTTGAAGAGGGAAAGTCAATGCCTCGACATCCTTCCAATCGCGTAGTTTTCCATCTACAACCACACGCGTCCTGACATGTCGCACCTCTTCCTGAATCCATTCAGGCTCTACAAATGGCTTCACAACTGGATTTAAAAGTCCAAGATCCAGCAAAATAATAGCGCCTTCCCCTCCTGAAAAATCTCTTTTTTGATAAACATCCTTCAGCTGACCATTTAATATTTCATGATAATCTTTGATTAAAGATAATCCTTTTTGGACCCTAGGATCTTTCTCGAACAAATTCCAAATCAGACCCTTTTCTAAAAAATTGCATAAACTTAAAAAAATCATTTCCTGATCAATCACGAGATACCGCTGCACAACCTTACCCGAAGAGAGATCAACTGCATCCCTAAATCCAAAATTTTTTGATCCCTCATTGGATTGATACGGTTTTCTTAGATTAAATTTTTCGAATGTCTTCAAGTTATGAATGACCTGTTCTGGATAATAGTGAATGGCAAGAACTGAAGCATAAGGAGCGACCACATCATCGATCAGCTTACCTGAGCCCAAGTATGAGCCTTGCGGCCCTGCACAAGCTGACCAACCCCAAACAGCATACTTCTTTTTAACCGCATGAATCATTTGAGCATAAGCCAAATTTGCGACAGATTTTCCCATCAACGTCGCTTTTTCATCTAAGAAAAGGCCTGTCATGGCCTCTAGAAAAAGACCTCCGGCCTTCCAGCCAGGGCCTAGATATTGAATACTATACCTCTCTTCTACACCTCTTTTCAGAGCATCCCAAAATTCTGGCGGAGCAGCCCCTCTCGCTACAGCTAGGAAAAAAGCCATTCGTGCGTCCGTTCCTAAATCTCCATAACTAAACCGTAACGTCTTATTCTCCCTAAGATCAAAACCTCCTGTCAGAGTTTGAGTTGACGGGTCATAAAAAAAACTCCAGTCCATTGAATTAATCAAATCTGAAATTCTTGACGCTAGAGAGGGAAAAGTTTGACGGGCAATTAAAAGTCCGGCGGCGAGATACCCCGAATCAATTGGAGAAACAATTTTATCGGTTGTAAAAGGATGATAAACCTGAACCCAACTTATCGGAAAACCATGCCACTTCTCAAGTTGTTCTATGAAGGTGATACACTTTGAAATGTATTCCAATGCCTTAATTTCATCAATGTATCCAAGCCTCTGGGCTGCACAAGCCGAAGCTAAATAAAGCCCAATATTACTCATTGAGGTATAATTTTGTCGCGTCGAATTATCGAAAGGGATACCACTTTTATCATCCACCAAATCACTGATACTATCCCACGTTTCTCGAAGAAGCTCTCTTAAATAGGCCTGATCCTCTTTAGAAATTTCATTCACCTTTTCTTTAGAAACTGGAAAACAGGAATTTGAAAGAGAACAAAAATAAAAAATAACTAAAAAAATTTTCATCTCACCTCATTTAATTACCTAAAACCTGCGTGAAAAGTAGCATTTTTCAAGCAAGGGGGACAAGTTTTTTGATTTTGTTCATGGCGAACTGGAAAACATTTTTATTGGGGCTGTTCTTTGGAAATTTAAGATTAGGAATATTTCCAGTATGCACCAGGATTCCTGGCATCATGAAAAGTTTATGGCGAAGCCTGGGGAGCGTGAGTGACTGCCAGTCCTCCGGCAAGCAAAGTCGTTTA
>JACOUC010000076.1 GCA_016178055.1 Chlamydiota bacterium
CTCGGGAGGGACCGAGCGGAAGGAGTAGACGGAATTTATATACCGTCAAAATTGAGTGAGGCTTACTGAAGAGCCGTATGCGGAAAATCCGCACGTACGGTTCCGTGAGGGGCATTGAAATATATGTCTACTCGACAAGTTCAAAGAAAAAGCTAAAAAAACGCAAAAACTTTAAACTCTCTTTAAACTTTAAACTTTGAACTGTATTTGAACTTTAAACTGTCTTTAAAAGAGGAGGAAATTATGAAAAAGAGTTTATTATCGTTCATTACTTTGATGGCGGTTGTGATTTCACCTGCATTGGCTTTACAGCCCGTTCAGGATAAGCTTCTCGCCAAAAGGGCAGCCACGGTGGATGCCTATCGTAATTTGGCTGAGAGGATTAAGGGACTACAAATTAACGCCAATACTTATGTCCGTGATTTTGTTGCGGAATCGGATGAGATTAATACTGAATTGGATACCTTTATTAAAGGGATCCGAGTGGTGGGTGAGCCTCGCTATTTCGAGGATGGTTCGGCAGAGGTGACCGTTGAAGTGACTCTTTCTGAGTTGGTTCAACAACTTCAAAGAATCTATACAATTTATCATCATTTGTTTCATGATCATGTCTATTCCTTTGATCAAATGGTCACGTTTAATCGCTTGAAAGTGATTCGTGAAACAGGTCATGGAGCTCCCCGAGAGAATCCCGGTCTTGTACAAGGTCTGGCTCAAGCGAATGCTGCGGCTCCCGTCCCAAGTGCAGGAATTCCTGGATGGGAGAATGTGATGGCTCGAGGGAGAATGATGGCTGAACGGGCTGCAAAAGTAGATGCTTATCGAAACATGGCTGAACGCATTAAAGGTCTTCAGATTACAGCCAACAGCTATGTTCGCGACTTTGTTGCCGAATCGGATGAGATTTCAACCCGAGTGGATACCTTTATTAAAGGGATGAGAACGGTGGGTGCCTATCGTTATCTTCCCGATGGAACTTGCCAGGTGGATGTGGAGGTTGCCATTCAAGAGGTGGTTAAGGAATTGACGACGATTCGAGACTGGTATATTCACCATGACCCTTATTATCATTGGTATCATGTGGATTTAAAAACGACAAAATTTGAGGATGTGGTCAATTTTTATCCCAAGAAACGTATTCGTGTCACAGGAGAGGGTGTTCCTCCAGAGAAATATATGGCGAGTGGCAGTCAGCCTGCAGCAATAGGAAATCCGATGCCCCAGGCTCCTGAATGGGTTGGACAGATTATTACAGCTAAAGGAACAGGCATTGCTCCAGAAGGTCAGACAGGGACTGAAGCGAAGTTGATGGCTGCACGGGCGGCTGAAATGGATGCCAAGAGAAATTTGGCAGAACGGGTGAATGGTGTTAGAATCGACGCTCAAACGACTGTGAAAGATTTGGCCGTTCAAAATGACAGCATTCATGCAGAGGTTCAAACTTTTCTTGCAGGTGCTCAAGTGAGTGAGCCCCATTTTCTGGAAGATGGAAGTGCAGAGGTTGAGGCTCAATTGCCGCTGAATAGTTTGTGGGAGAGAATTAAAAAGTATCAAATGTAAAAAGACTGTGGTGAGTGGTGAGTCGTTACGACCTATGACCTGCGACTGTTAAAAAAGGGAGGGATAATCTATGAAGCTTTTTAGAGCGCTAAGTCTGGTTTATGTAGCTGTTATTTTAGTGAATCTGTTGGGTTGTGCCGAGGAGCATCATACGGAAGTTATGAAAGAAACAGTGGTTGAACAACAGGAAGTGGTGGAGTAAACGGATTGCGGATTTCGGATTGCGGAATGCGGATTGAAGATTCTTCAGTTCGCGTTCCGTGACTCCGGAGTGGGAGAAAGGAAAATTTCGATGAAAAAGTATCTTGCACTTATTACTTTGATGATGATTTTGGCAGCTCAAGTTTTTGCTCAAGTAGCCGAGACCGAAATCGAAGGGGTTGGGAGGGCTTCAGGTTCAACGCTTCAAGCTCATGATGAGGCTTTAAATCGAGCTTTGAGAGCGGCCATTGAACAAGGGGTGGGTTCAGTGATTGATTCCGAAACCATGGTGAATAATTTTCAGCTTTTAGATGATCAGGTTTATTCTCAAGTGAAGGGCTACGTTCGTGGTTATGAAATTATCGAAGATAACCAAGGAGAGGGAGGTCTTTACGTTATTCGAGTTAGGGCCGCGGTAGCCTTGGGACTTTTAGAAAAGGATTTAAAGGCCCTTAAATTGACGATGAAAAGAAGGGGAAATCCTCGTGTGATGTTTGTTTTTTCAGAATTGATTGATGGACTTGAACAGGCGGGTGCGGTCACTCAAACAGAAATGGAAAGGGCCTTTCTCGCCAAAGATTTTTCATTGGTTGATAAAGCACAAATGCAAATGATTAAGGAAAGAGATGCGGCTTTAAGCTATGCTAATCCTCAGCAAGCGGCTGCCTTAGGACGCCGCTATGGGGCTGAAATGGTTATTGTGGGTCAATCAACATCTGATTTAATGGATACTTCAAAACCTTATGGTGTTTCTGTCTTTGCTTATCGGTCTCAGATTTCTGCAAGGGCGATTAAAACGGATACGGCGGAAGTCATGGTCTCTGATGATGCCGAAGCCGAGGCTCGGGGCCCAGGAAGAATCCCGACTGCGAAAGATGCTCTTCGCCAAGGGGCGCAGGATTTATCTCGTAAAATGATGGTCGAGCTCGTTGACCATCTTAGAAGTGAAGCGTATAATACGGTGAATATTCAACTGGTTATATCCCAAGTGAATGCGACATCAAATAAAATATTAGTTAAAGCCTTAGAGGGAGTCCATGGGGTTCAAAGGGTCAGCGAAAGAAGTTTTGTGAACCAAGTGGTTATTTTAGATGTTACGATCGATGGGGCTATTTGGAAAGATTTTGATTCGAAATTAGAGCAGCTTGGGATTCCTTTAGTGATTACAGGAAAATCTCAAGATAGGATTGATGCTAAGCTCATGAATGAGCTTCATCAGTGAAATGGGTCCATAGTCCATAGTCCACAGTCGACAGTCAACGGTCGACAGTTTTAAAGGAATTATTTATTTTCTGTGGACTGCAGATCATTTTCATCCATACGGATGGACAAACGTTTATGTCGACAATTTAAAAACTAAAAAAGGATAGGAGCGAATCGTATGAATGTGAGTCGATGGATGAGGGTTTCTCTCGTGTTATCTTTATTGTTTTTGGCAGATGTAAGGCTTTCTCAGGCAGGGTATGCCAGGGCAAAGCCAGTTTCTTCTGGCTCTGGTCCAGTGATGGCTTTACCGGCTCCTATGGGTCCTAAAAAGACCATTGGGGTCACCAGCTTTGAAAATAAAGCGGGACAATATGCCCAATGGGATTTAGGGAATGGCATGGCAGAAATGCTGACCACTGCGCTTATCCGAAGCGGGCGCTTTACAGTGGTTGAACGGCCTGAAATTCAGAAAGTTCTCGAGGAGCAAGATTTTGGAGCGAGTGGTCGAACGGCTGGAGGTGAGGCAGCTAAAATTGGTAAGGTGTTAAAAGCTCAAGTGATGATCAGTGGAGCAGTGACTGAATTTGCTGCTTCAGGAGGAGGAGAAGGAGGTGGGTTTGCAGTTCATGGTTTTAGGATTGGGGCCCATTCTTCAAGTGCGAAAGTTGCCGTCAATATTCGAATCTTTGATACCACCACAGGTCAAGTTCTTGATTCTCAGCGTTGCGAAGGTGTTGCTGAAGAAGGCGGGCTTTCCTTTGCTTATACGGACAGCAATTTTGCTTTTGGCGGCGCAGGTTTTGATAAGACTCCGTTGGGCAAGGCTTGCCAGATGGCCATTGATAAGGCTGTTTTCTTTATTGTCGCAAGAATGCAGAATGTCCCTTGGTATGGACGCGTGGTTGATGTGAAAGAAGATGGAAAAGTTTTTGTGAATGCAGGGGCAAGTGCTGGCATGAACGCTGGAGATACTTTGGTTGTTTACCGACCCGGTCAAGAGTTGGTGGATCCAGATACGGGAATGAGTTTGGGGTCTGAATTGACCAAAATCGGTGCGATTCAAATTGTTCAGGTCCAGGATAAATTTTCAATTGCGACCCCTGCTGGAGGCGGAGGTTTCGAGAGAGGGGATGTTCTAAAGTTTGAGGGAACGGCGTAAAAAGACTGTTACCCGTTTCCTGTTACCGGTCGCCAGTTGTTAGAATTAATGAGGGGGTGATTACTTAAATATCGAGCTGTGAAAGCCAGTCTGCTGCGGGAATAAGAGAGACCCCTTTTGAATGTCGTATCCGATCTAGATTTTGGACCAGTTGAATGCTTTGGGTGGGTTTCAATAGATTTTGAAAATAATAAAGAGATGGGGATACTTCGGCGTCAGAATTTTTAACTTCTATCAAAAATTCGATTTTTTGGTCGATGGTAACAAGAAAGTCTACTTCTCTTTTCTCTTTATCTCGAACATAACAGAGTTGGGTTTCCTTTCCTTGGGTGTCCTCTAAAAAATGAAGCCATTTTCTTAGTGAGACTGCAATTAGATTTTCAAGTTTTGCTCCCTCATCCGTTCTAAGGGATCCCGTATCGTAAAAATAAACCTTGGGTTCTTTAAGAATAGATCGAGCAAGATTTTTTCGATAAGGAGTCATCAAGAATATAACATACATATGCTCTAGAATTTGAATCCAATGCTTGACCGTATGAGGAGAGACTTGAAGGTCTTGGGCTAAAGACGCGTAAGAAATTCTTGATCCTGCTCGATCTCGAAGGAGATCAACGAGAAGCATCAGAGATGGAACTTCACGGATGGGTTCTAAATCTTGAATGTCTTCTCGAATAATTCGTTCCAGATGCTGTTTACGCCAACGTTTTGAATAGATTTCAGATTGTGAAAGAAAAGGTTCCGGAAAATTTCCCAGTGTCATCAATTGTGTGAGAAGGGCTTGAGGCGAATCGTATCCCTTGAGTTCTGCAATAGAAAGAGGATACAGGTGATGAAGAAAATATCTCCCCGCCATAGAATCTCCCCCCCGTCGGTAGAGGTCTAACCTTGCGCTTCCCGTGACAAGAATTCGAGGGGGAATTCCTTCTTTGTCGTAGACACCCTTGAGTCGAGACTTCCAGTTTTTAAGTTTGTGAATTTCATCAAAGATGATGAGGGGGGACTTTCGGTCCCATTCCTGTTTAAGAATGATTTTTCGGTCACTTTCAGCGTCCCAAGTGAGATAGTAAGCCTTTGGCCAAAGGCTAGAAAGAGATTTAGCCAAGGTGGTTTTCCCGGCTTGGCGTGGGCCTGTGATGAAAACCATTTTCTTTTCGAGATCTTCAGCGATGGTTTTATTTTGGGTTCTTTGCATACACGACCATTATGCACCCAATTGCATTTTAGTCAAGACCAAAATGCAATTGGGTCATTTTAGTCTTAATTTGGAATGATACGATAGGTGATGGGGCAGCTGGATAAAACGAGAAGCATTCCTAGAAACGTATCGATGAGAAATGGAGTGAAGGCATTGCCTTTAAGTCTTTTCATCTGAAAATTAGCAAAGAAAAATTTTGGGATTAAAAAAAAGGGAAGGAGAGCTAGACCCCAGGGGATGAAAAGAACGGTGAAGAACATGAGGCTTCTTTCCAGGATTCCATAAGCTTTTTCAAGGGGTTCAAGATAGGGGGTGGAAAATCTCTCAGGGAAAAAGGTTGATTTGAATGTTGCAAGAATGAAAGTCCCCGCAAAACTGACCGTCATTAAGCAAATTAAAAAAACAATGAGACGATGATTGTTATAAAGTTGGATAAAAGAAGAAGAGGTTTGTCTGAAAGGTGATATTTCTTTTCCCAAGGGTGTTAAAAAAATAAGGGCCAGGGTCGCTATGTGAAGGAGTTGATCTACCATGAAGACAAAGAAATTATTAGGGTTTTTAATTTTCTGTGTGATTTGGAGCTTGAACCAATCTTGAAGAAAGTGGCCAAGAATATTAATCAGAATAATGCCCCAGAAGAGAGGCACTTTAAAATAGGGCCAATTGAGGGCGGCCATGGTGAGTCCCACAATGGTTGCATGAATCATTTTCCCATATATATTTTTTACCTTGGCTCGATAAACGGAGCGACTTTGGAGGGGGAAGTCACCGATTAAATGTGCTAAGAGAAAACGAAGGAAGATAAACACCCGTTAGGCCTCTTCTTCAAATTTGTTAAATTCGATATGTCGCGGGCTTGATAAATAGTTTTTCCCGAAGACATCTCCCATCATGGGTTGAAGGCTTTGTGGAATGCCGTCCCCCTGTAACTCCATGGATACGATGATCGAGCCATCCGAGAAATATTGAATGTCTTTGACCTGGGCTCCCTTGACGACACCCTGGACGGTGGTACGAACGGTATCATTTTTGACAGCAAAATCCTCAAGAGTTGTATGGGAACTGATAACAGTTTCAAAAATAATTTCTGCAAGGTTACGGTCCCCTTCAACTTGAGCGGCTCGTAATGTGGTCACCCGAGCCAGGGCGCCAAATTTATTTGAATATTCGGCAAGGCTTATTGGAAGAATGCTTTGGGTTATTCCATAGAGTGGGAATCCTAAGGCTTGGCTGAAGGCATCCAGTTTAAGTTTAGAAATGATTTGGAAAGATTCATTAGAACCTTGTGGAGAAGTTTGTGTTTGATCTGCGTGGGAGATGAGCTCATAAACCTTTTGAGTGAGCGCTGAATCTTGATTCATTCGATCGTCAAGTGTGGTTTTAGAATCGATGTGAAGTTGACCGACGATTTTTGAGAGTTGATGGAGAGATCGCGTTTGGGCTTCTTCCAAAGAAGAACCTTCACCTCGGCTTAAAATTTCTGTTTTTTCTTCGGCCTCTTTAATGAATGATTTCCCTAAAATGGCTTCGGAAAGAGCACCTCGCCCTTCTGCTCTTATAAGCGTGCTGGACCAGGGCGAGGCATTAACCTCTTCAAATTTTTGAATTTTGACTGATTTCCCAGGTTCATTTACACTTTGTACAAGAACTTCGTGGTCGAGAACTGAGACCCGAGTCCTTTGACTTTCAGGATCCACTTCAACCGTATAGGCCGTTCCTGTAGCACCTGCGATTGCAACGGGACTTGAAATATCAAATTTGCTATCGGGAGGGAGTTTGTTGAGTTTTGCAGTCAAGGTTCCACGCATTAAATCAAGCCGATATTCGATGACCACTTTTCCTTCGGGCGAATGAGATTCACTTTTAATTTTAGCAATTTTTACTTCTGTATTTTGTTTAACTCTGAACATATTATTCGGATCAAGCTCGACAACACAATAGGAGTGAGGTCCTGTCATCAGGGTATCGGAGGGAGAAATGATTGTTTCAAGAGTGGCAGGAGTTTCTTTGTCTTGTTGAATGATTTTAACGGACCCCTGAAGAGCTTTTATTTTCCCTTGCGACTGGCCTTCAGCTCGCATACAAAGCATGAGACTAAAAATCGGAAAAGCAAATAAAAATTTCGATATCATTTTACTTTAAGTGTTTTTAAGTTGAAAGGTGTAACCGATTGTTAGTTTTCTAAGTTATTATAGAGAGGAAGGAAACCCTTGGCAATGTCAAACATCCTCACCCAAAAATGGGTCAAAATTTTTTTAATCACTCTTTTCTCGTTTCTCATTTTTTCTTTTGCTTCGCATGGACGTCTTTTAAGACAGATTGAGTTAAAGGGGCTCGATGTTAAATTTGCGATCAGGGGCTTTCGATCAGCGGATTCAAGAGTTTTTTTAATTGGAATTGATGATCCATCGCTTCAAGCTCTAGGCCGCTGGCCATGGCCCCGTTCTCAGCATGCGGCTTTGCTTCAGACCCTATCTGAAACTCCTCCCTCTGCCTTGGGTTTTGATATTCTTTTCACCCACAAAGATGAATCGAATCCTGAGGCAGATCAAGCCTTGATTCAAATGAGTCGCTTGTTCGATGGCCTTGTTTATGCCGCTTATTTTGTAGAAGAAAAGTCAGGAACCCAAATTTTTGAGCCCGCTTGGAAAAGAGCTGTTCTAGAAAAAAATGAATTGCCTTTCTTAAGAAATTGCCCTTTAAATTTGCGTGTGGCAGAAGATCTTCAAATTCCTTTTCAAGAGCTATCTCAAAGTGTTCATTTAGGATTTATTAATGCCCCAAGAGATGAGGATGGATCTGTGAGAAGAATTCCTTTGATTTTTCGTTATCGAGGGAGAGTGTTTTCTAGTTTTGCGCTTCGTTTAATTCTAGACCATGAGGGACTTTCCAATGATTCGGTTAAATGGGTCGGAAACCTTACAATCAGATTGGATCTTAAAGAAGGGTTTATTGATATTCCTGTCGATTCCCAGGGAAATTATTTTGTGAATTATAGATCTTCTTTAGAGGATGTTCATTCGACTCGATTTGCTGAGGTCCTCCGCCAAAGAAGAGTTTTTAAGAGTGCGATGGGGGTGGTCGGTGTGACTGCAACAGGGGTGGGTGATTCGGGTCCTACCCCCATTTCGTCTTATACCCCGTTTGTCATGGTTCATTTAAATGCGATACAAAATATTTTGCAAAAGGATTTTTTAAAGGTTCTGTCTCGATTTTTAGAGCTTTGTCTTCTCTTCATCGTATGTTTTTTGACGACCCTGATTAGTTATGGAACTCGGTCTTTCTGGGCTGCTTTGGGGGCGCTTACCTTTTTTATTGTTTTTACCATTGTTGACTTCTTCTTATTCATGGAAATGAATTGGCATTTGCCGTGGGTGGTTCCGTCGCTCGCCATCTTCACTTCTTATTTAATGGCAACCACGAACCGTTTCTGGATTGAGGAGAAGGAGAAACGTTTTGTGAAAAAGGCTTTTCGTCATTATGTATCCGGTTCCGTGATGGAAAAAGTTTTAAAAGATCCAAAGACATTGGCCTTAGGCGGGAAGCGAGAGGATTTAACCGTTCTTTTTTCGGATATCCGTCAGTTTTCTTCCTATTGTGAAAGGAATGCTCCGGAAACAGTGGTTTCAATTTTGAATGAATATTTTGATGCCATGACGGAGATTATTTTTAAATATGGTGGAACACTCGATAAATATTTGGGGGACGGAATGCTCGCTATTTTTGGGGCGCCTCTTCCTTTGGAGAGGGATCATGCCCTTTGTGCGGTTGAAGCCGCTTTTGAGATGCAAAAGAAACTCAAGGGGCTTCATGAAAAATGGATCCGTGAGGGATGGGAGCCCCTTTCGATGGGGGTGGGTATTAACACAGGACCCATGGTGGTAGGTAACATGGGATCAAGTCATGTGATGAATTATACGGTGATTGGAGATCAAGTCAATCTAGCAGCCCGTATCGAAGGGCTCACACGTCAGTTCAATGTTGAAATTATCATCAGCGAGGCAACTTATCAACGCGTCTCTCCCCAATGGCTCGGTCGTTCTTTGGGGGAGGTAAAGGTTAAAGGGCGGGAAAAAGGGGTATCCATTTATGCCATTGAAGGAAGGAAATGATCTGATAATAGAAATTCTTCTATCGTTATTCCTTAGTTGAAGCGAAAGGTGAAAGACTTTTTCTGAATTTGCGTGCGATAGGGCCATAGCTCAGCCCTTTCAATTTCACCTCTGGATAAAAGTTCGTTTCTTGTCCTAACGTCCATAACGTTAATATAGCTAACGTTACGGACGTTAGCAAGATAAAAAGGTATTCGGGTTAGACGTAACATTAAAGCCAAAAAATTGAAAAGTTTAAAGTTTGAGGTTCAGTGCGCCAAGCAAGCCAACAAAAGCAAGCCGAAATAAGGAGCCTGAGTAAAGGCTAACCACCGACTCAGAACTGAACTCTGCACTTGGAGAGGCAACGAACCGAGTGAAGCCAGAGGGAAGGAGATTGACGAC
>JACOUC010000077.1 GCA_016178055.1 Chlamydiota bacterium
CCTTGTGCCCCTTGCATGGATTGCCCGATGAATCGGGCGACTACTAGGGGAATCAAGTGCATATGCCTATAAGTAAATCAACTTTTTCCAGAGTTTGATGCTATGGATTCTCTTTTTTGAATTTCCCAAACTTGATCCCAAGGATGGAGGGTCACCTCTTTTTGCACGAAGGATTCTGAAACGGGAGACAACCGATACAACCCTACAACCTTCTTCTTCAGAATCTCCTTCGCATCTAAAAGTTGTTTCAAATCCTGCGACCCTAAGGTTCTCCGATACTTAATTTCATAAAGCGCCCAAGAAGTTCCGCGTCTCAGCATCAGATCTACTTCCAATCCCGTCTTGGCCTGAATGTAGTAATGCTCTGGAACCTCCCCCTCGGCCGCGTGAAATTTAATAAAATTTGTAATGACAAGTGTTTCAAAGAGAGCACCCAACTGGGGTGAATGAGGAATCAATGAAGCATTTCTGAATCCCATGAGATAGGAGGCAAGCCCCGTATCCATAAAATAAATCTTGGGACTTTTGCGAATGCGCGAAGACAAATTTTCATAAAACGGCTCTATCAGATGAACCTGATAGGTCTGGATCAAGATAGAAAGCCATCTTTGAGCCGTGGGTTGAGAAATACCACAATCCCGAGCCAACTCGCTTAGGTTTAAAATCTGACCTGTTCGAATTGCACACAGACGAATAAAACGTTCGAAAGAGAGGAGGTTACCCACTTGAGTCAGATTTCTCACATCCCTTTCCAGATAGGTTCGAAGATAACTTCCAAACCAGTGGGATGGTTTGAGATCCCGTTTCATCCAAAGTTCTGGAAACGTACCCCGATAAAGAATCTGGGCAATATCCCTTTCCTCATGAAGAGGCCCCTTGGGCAAAGGAAGCTCCTCACGTTCGAGTCCATAGAGGGAAAGGAGACCCACCCGCCCAGCCAAGGATTGACTCACCTGCTCCATCATCAGAAAATTTTGAGACCCTGTCAGAACAAATTGTCCCGTCTTTTGGCGATCTTGATCAATGAGACCTTGGAGATAACTTGTCAGATGGGGAACGTACTGAAATTCATCAAAAATAACAGGGGGAGGATAATGACTTAAGAAAGAGCGCGGATCGTCCTGAGCTTGCCCTCGCACGTCGGGATCTTCCAGCAATACATAGCGATGGGATTTTGACAAAAGAGATTTCAGAAGAGTGGTTTTCCCAACCTGACGAGCCCCTGTCAAAACCACGGCCGGGAAACTCCTCAAATATTCCTCTAATATCCCTTTCACCTTCCTTTTGATCATACAGGTAGGATAGAATATCCAAATTTAATATTCAATATTTATTTTGGAAAATAGACGGCAAGGTCAAAAATAATTTAGAGAAACCATATAACTATTTGATATTAGGCTCGTTATATTTCATTTAAAAAAGGTCTTTTGAGTGCACACTTTGTTTATTATTTTGACATTCATAAACAGGAGAAGACTTAATTTTCTTAAAAAGCAGAAAGGCCCGATTTCGCATAAATTTCATACAACTGAAAATTTGACATGACAAAATTTCAGTGCTATATTTTTATGTCATGTGAACCATTTCCCCTTTTATACAAAAAGATTTAGAGAAAAAATTCGTGCTTTTGGCTGGGCCACGACAAGTCGGGAAAACTCACCTATCGAAAGAAATCCTTAAAACGCTGAGTGGACATTTTTCCAAGCCAATGAAGAGAATCATCTCCGTTGGTCCTCTCAAAGAAGAGAGCTTCTGGTCAGAGAAGACATTCGAGACCTTACTCAGGTCATCCATCTAAGCTTGATCGAACACCTCATCTTACTCTTGCCCAGTCGCATTGGCTCTGTCCTGAGTGTGAATAATCTAAGGGAGGATTTGCAAGTGGCCTATAACACCGTTCGATCATGGTTGGAAATTCTCGAAAGGCTCTATATTCTTTTTACGCTCAAACCCTACACTTCCAAGCTGAGTCGATCTGTTCACAAGGAAAGAAAAATATACCTCTGGGACTGGTCTCAAATTAAGGATGAAGGAGCCCGATTTGAAAATTTTGTCGCGAGCCATTTATGGAAAGCGGTTCAGACCTGGCAAGACTTGGGCATGGGTGACTTTGACTTAGGGTTCTTACGAGACCGAACGCAAAGAGAGGTTGATTTCTGTATCACAAAAGACCGTAAGCCCTGGCTTTTAATAGAGGCAAAGCTTTCAGACACACAACCGTCTGAAGCCCTCTCTTATTTTTCCAATCGCTTAGGGGTTCCCGCACTACAGCTGGTGAGATCAAAGGGAATGGACAAAAGAGTTGGGCCGATTCGCGTTGTGAGTGTAGGTTGTTGGCTCTTGCAATTGCCTTAATCCTACAGTACAAACTTCACATTTACTGCGGAGATTTTTATCCAGGCGTTGTAGGCTTCTTGATTAAAAAAGTATTTCTGAAAAAGTTTAAAAAACTCAATATATTCATCCATGGAAACAATGGGAGGTGGCATTGCACCCTCTTTAATAACAGGGAGGTTTAAATTTAAATCGCTCATTTGAAAACCTCTAATATTTTGGAATAAACTTCTTCCGTTCCAAATTTCAGACATAATTGTCGAAACTCTTCGGTAGTGATATTCATTTCATTATTTTTGATTAAGTCAAAAATATCCAACAAATCTTTAGGCCCCCTTCTGGGATTGTTCTTAAGGGCATGTAGTTTCAAGGCAATCAGATGATTTAAAGAGGGAACCTTAAAATCTAACCCTCCTAATTTTACAGGCCTAGCTTCTTGAAGTATTTTGTCAAGAGTCGTTCGATCGACCAAGACAAAATCTACAATCATTCCGGCTATACCAGCAGGCCGTAATCTAACAAAAAAGTCCCCTTCATCAAATTTCTGATAGCCATTTTTTTCCATCACTCTAACAGCACTCTGAAAATCTTCTAAGGCCATCAGAAAATCCACATCCAATGTGCTCCGACTCACTTTATAGAAATTGACTGCAAAACCACCAATTAAAATATAGGGAATTTTTGCTTTTTCGAATTCTCTCGAAACAAGTTCAAAAGGATTTTCATAAGCCATAACTTTCTCCCATCTTTATAGAGATCATCTACAATGGACTGTAGACTTTCTTTAAATCTCAGTCCCACGCTCAAATCAGCTCATTGGATTGAGTGAGTTCCTTGAGGCGATTCACCACTTCTTGAATGATCCAGTCTGGCGTTGAGGCCCCGGCTGAAACTCCAATCGTTCTAGCATTTTGAAACCATTCAAGTTTAACATCTTCAGGAGATTCAACTTGATGGCTTCGGGGATTTAAGGAAAGGGAAATTTCGGTGAGACGGCAGGTATTGGCACTTTTAAAAGAGCCTACAATAATCATCACATCATTTTCCAAAGGTAAATGCCTAATTTCTCTCTGATAGGCCTTGGTGGGACCACAAATTGTATCCACGAATTTGAGTTCCCCTACACGAGCTGATAATTCAGCAATGACCCGCTTCACATTATCAATATTCTGAGTCGATTGGGTCACCACACCCAGCTTTTTAATTCTTCTGGGAATGGCTTGAGGAACCTCTTCTGGTTTGGAAATAACAATAGCGTTTTTCACTTGGGCCGCTATCCCGCGGACCTCATCATGCCCATGATCTCCAATGACCACAATTTGAAAACCTTCTTTGTCCAGTTCTCGTACAATCTCATGAATTTCCAAAACCAACGGGCAGGTAGCATCGAGAATATTAAAACCTAACCTTTTTGCATCATCATACACTTGGGGAGTACTTCCATGGGCTCTTAAAAGCAATGTTCCTTTTGGAGTCCCCTCAAGATCCTCAACAACCTTCACTCCCGCATTGTCAATCTTTTGAACCACATGTTCATTATGGACAATGTCCCCCAGCATGACAACGTTGTCATGCTCACCGCTTGCCTTAAGGGCAGCATTCACGGCAAGTTTCACTCCAAAACAAAATCCGCCATGTCTTGCAATATTAATCTGTGGCATAAAATTCACCCCTGGAAGGGAATTGTATCAAAAATCTCTAAATTTTCCAGACATAATTTAAAATTACAACTCATTCTACAGGAATATGTTGAATAAAAAATTATCAGTCCTAATACTACGCCTTGACGGAATCATTTCTTAACTCTTTTAGTTTTTTACGAATCCGTTTTACAAAGGGTGAGTCATATTTCAAATTGAATTGATGCATTTCATAAAGCCATTCAAGCTTTTTACGGGGAGAAATCTTCATCCACCTTTTTAATTTCTCCTCTTGAGTTTTCCATTCAAAGTTCATGGTTTGCCTTTTAGTTTTTTGATGATTTTGAGTTCTTCGATATCCAGTTTATCAATCGCTCGACCCGCAGCCTTTTTCATCTTAATTAAATCATCCATGGAAATCAAAGGCACAACCAAACTTCCCACTTTAACCTTTAACTCTTTTTTACTCGCATTTTCGTAACAAACGGGCGAATGGATAATAATATCTACTTCTTTCATATCAGAATCTTTATAAAAATTAAAAGCCCTCATGTGCTTTTTCGAAATCCATTCATGCCGTGTATTTTTGTCAGCAATCTTCATGGGATCGAGAGGTTGTCGGACTTGATAGCCTTGTCTCTTTAAAATTTTTACCACCTTCGCCAAATTCTCATCACTCATCTCTACCAGAATATCCAAATCAAAGGTATTTCTCAAAGCACCATGAAGATTCAGGGCAATCCCTCCAACCAAGACATATTTGACATGCTGTTTTTGAAATTCTTTAAACACTTCTTCGTAAAGGATCATTTTAGGTGATTATACAATAAGCTGATTCATTTTGAGTTACCTTTTTTAGAGTCTCTTTAAGCCCTTCAAACCCTGCAAGCATCTCTACATTCTCCGAAAGACGAGCCAGGGCAACAGGAATATATTCTAAAAATTGTTTCTTCCCCTTCTTTAATCCCAGAAATCCATAGGCGCCCAAGGCCTGCATGAGGCGTTGAAGTGAGGCAAGGAGATAAATTTTTATGAAATGCTCGGCTTCCTCAGAAGAAAAACCCTCTTTCAGATAGAAATTAAAAAGATGCGATCTCTCTACATCCCTTAAAGAAACATACGGGTCCCAGAGAAGCGACGCAAGATCGTAAGCGGGCAGGCCCAGTCTCATCCCCTGAAAATCAATTAAATAGGGATGATCATTTTTCATCATGATGTTTTTGGATTGAAGGTCCCGATGAATCAGCACATTTTTTTCTTTTGATAAAAGTTCAGCCAAAGTCTTGCAATCTTCATCAAATCTCTTTCTTAATCCGTATGGAAATTGAAAATGAAAAAAGGCCTTGAGGCAATTTTCTTCAAAGTAACTAGACTCCCAGAGATAGGTACGCTCGGTGAAAGGAGGACAAATTTGAAATTTTAATTTTTGATACTGAGAAGCCCCTTCTCGATGAAGTTTTGAAATCTCTTGAATCACCTCTTCATAAAATTTTAAAACTTCTCCCCGAGATTTTTCTCCAAAGGCATGGCATAAGCTTAAATCCCCTAAATCTTCAACCCAAACAATCCCTCGCTCTGGATCCGAATACTCAACTACTGGAACTGAAAGTCCGATACTTTTAAGAAAACATGCAATGTCTACATAATAAGCATTTTCTTTTTTCTCCTTCCCGTAGTGCATGACAATCAAAGAATCTGATTTTCTTTCTGTTCGATAATACAGGCGATCAGAGCCATCCTGCCCTAAACGATGGAGAGGAAAAGGGGTTCGATAGCGGCCCAGAATCAAATCCTCCTGAACCTTTCGATAGGTCCGAATATCGCCAATATCCTGCCAGTAACACTCTGGCCACAGAAAACCTCCTATTTTTTTCCCCTGACGAATTAAATCTAGATACACATCAACAATGGACACAGCTCTTCTAGGAGGGATATATTCCAACAAAGCCGGTTCTAGAATATGAATCCCTGAGAAGGAATATTTTGGATGAGTTGTATTTTCCAAAACTCCTCTTAAATCGCTAATCTTTCCTCTTTCATCCAGGGCTACATTGGGATTGGCGGATGAGGTTGTCAAAATCATCGTGGCGAGATTTTCCTCCTTTTGATGATGGTGAATGGCCGAAGCTAAATCACCATCGGTCAAGATATCGCCGTTATAGACAATAAATGTTCCATCCTTAAAAAATGCCTCGCACTTTTTAATTCCTCCACCTGTGTCTAAAAGCACAGGCTCAAAAGAATAATTGATTTTTAGGCCCTGATGATCAAAACCAAACATGGCTTGATAAACCTCGGGACAATGATGGGTATTCATCACCACTTCTTGAACTCCAACCGATTTCAAATGTTCAAAAACATATTCAAGCATGGGCCTTCCCATGATCGGCACCGTCGGCTTGGGACGCCACTCAGTCAAAGGCCGTAAACGCTGTCCCAAACCCGCTCCTAAGATAAAAGCACGATGAGACATAATTCCCCTGATAAAAAATTCATAACAGTTTTAATAACGAAAACTCAAAAAAAGTCGAAAATTACTTTTTGCCATAGATAATCATAACTGATTTTGCCAGAATGAGCTTCCAAATGGAAAAAAAATCCTTTACCCATACCCTTCAAATCCAAAAAAAACTCTTGGCTTGGTATCACCAATATAAAAGAGATCTTCCCTGGCGACAAACCAAAGACCCCTATGCGATCTGGGTTTCTGAGATGATGCTTCAGCAAACCCAGGTTAAAACAGTGATTCCTTATTATGAGAGATGGATCAGGAAATTTCCCAATGTTAAAAAACTGGCCCAAGCTCCTCTTGATCAAGTTTTGAAACACTGGGAAGGGCTCGGCTACTACTCAAGAGCTCGAAATCTTCATAAAGGGGCCCAATGGATCGTTGAAAAATATGGTGGAAGAATTCCTCAAACCTCCAAAGAATTGATCGAGCTTCCAGGGATCGGGCTCTATACAGCCAATGCCATTGCGAGCATTGCCTTTGATAAAGATGTGCCGGTCGTCGATGGAAATGTTAAGCGTGTTCTTTCCCGTATTTTCTTACTGTCCAATGATCCAGGAAAAATCTATAAAGAGGCTGAGCGACTCCTCGTAAAAGGCGAGGCCAATTCCTTTAACCAAGCCATGATGGAATTGGGAGCCACCGTTTGTATGCCACAAAATCCTGTTTGTCTTTTATGTCCTATTCAATCTGACTGTAAGGCCTTTCAACAAGGTCTCCAAGGAAAATATCCTATTGCGGAAAAAAGAATCGTTCAAAAAAATATTAAAACGTTTGGGGGCCTCATTTGGAAAAAAGGAAAACTTCTCATCCGGCAACGACCCCTCAAAGGTCTTTTGGGAGGACTCTGGGAATTTCCAACCTATGTCACAAAGAATGGTGAGGGAACGACCGCTTATTTTGAGCACCTAAAAAAGGAAGTACAGCTTCAAATTAAAATAGGTAAAAAAATCGGCGATTTTAAACACATCTACACCCATCTTATCGAATGGCTCGAAATCTATGACTATGAATGGGTAGAAGGGCAAATTCCTCGCACCCTCAAAAAAACTTGGGTGTGGGTAAGTCCTGAAAAGCTTAAGGATTTTCCTTTCTCAGGAATTTGCGCAAAGGTGAGAGAAAAGGTTCAGAATAAAGACTGAAAAGCGCCCCCTTTATACAGCCTCCTCTTTCAAGCGCTCATAGATCCAAAGTTTGATCAGAGGCTGACGAGCAACTCCAATTCTATCAGCAATTCGATCAATTTGTTCAATCTCTCTGAGCGGTAAATCAAGATTAATCTTTTTCATTTGCATCTTTTTAACAATGCCTCGTTGACAAAAATCTTCTGATAGATCTTCAGATTCTAAGGCCAAATCCATTTCTGCATCATTCTTGAATTTTCTCAAAAAAGACCTTTTCTTCATTTTTTCTCGCCCTCCTTACAGGCTTTTTACCACCTTTGCTGGTACCCCAACCGCAACGGATTTTTCTGGGATGGATTGAGTCACCACCGATCCTGCCCCGATGACGCTCCCTGATCCAATTGAAGCACCGTCCAGGACAACAACCTTTGCCCCTAACCAAACATTCGCTCCAATCGATAAAGGTCCATGAGTGAGGGTCCCTTCTTGATCCACAAATTTGACGGGGCTTTCGTAGTCATAGCTCCCCCCGCTCATACAATAGCAATCAGCGGCCAAGAGAGCCCCCTGTCCTAAACAAAGTTGGTTGGACGAGAAGAGAATGGTACGATGCCCGAGATTCACCCGATTTTCTAAAACGATATTTCCATCCTTGCAATAAATAATACATTGGCGTCCGATGAAAACATTCTCTCCTATTTGAATACCTTTATTTTGGATTCCCTTGGCATCCAACAGGACATAATCATCAATGATAGAACCTTCTCCAATTTCTATTTTTTGAGGATGACGAAGGGTTATGTGATGGCCAAAAACAACGCCTTTACCAACTTTCCCAAGAATCCAGGGATAAGTCCACTTTCGAAGAAGAAGTCCCAAAGCCCCAGAAATTCCGCCAAATAAAAGGGTGATGAGTTCAAACTTGAATAAAAACCAGAGGCTCCGGCTCCCTACCACTAAATCCTGATACTGGCGAAGCGCCGATCCAGAATGGCCTTTTTGAATTTTGAAACTAGATGCGGTCATAGTGGCCAAAACGAAGTGATTATAGACTAATAATCTTATTGTTAAGCAGCAATGAGGGTACCCGACACGTATTGATGGAGAATACTTGCAACCAATGTTTGATAAGGAATGCCCCTTTCAACAGCTTTGACCTTGATTCTGTTTAAATCAGCTTTTGAAATTCTGATATTCATTCGCTGATCCTTGCGAAGGGTATTCTTGGCTATTTGCATATAACGAGCTAATTCTGATTTGTTGGGTCTAGCCAACTTCCATTCTCCCTTTTCGATTGCGTCGAGAATTTCCAACTCCTCTGTGTCTAATGAATACGGTTTCATTCTAATCACCTCCGAACAAATATTGTTTTGTCAGTTTACGACTTGGAAAAATAGTTTTAAGAAAAAGAGCGCCCTTCTCTTCCACAAAAGGGACAATATAGATATATTGGTTGACCGAAACAACGAACTGTTTCTGATGACTATACTTGCCCTTCCCTTGCACTGTAGCTATTACATCTCCCTGCTCAATATGTGATACGATAGCCTCAAAAGATATTCCCCTCTCTTTAATGAGCTTCAAATTTTTCTCTGGGTCCCACTTGAAAAGTATTTCCATAGTTCCTATAAGAAAAGATAATAAAAAAGTGTGCCTTTTGTCAACACATTCTCTTCACCCGCCCAAGCCTTCAATCTTAGCTAGCCAGAATGCCCTTTTTGAATTTTGAAGCTAGATGCGGTCATAGTGGCCAAAACGAAGTGATTAAAAAAGGCGAACACACCAGATGAATCATGATGCAAAACGAAAGACAGGTACTTTCAGTGTTTTAGAAGCATGATCCGCTTCGATAACCTTTTGCAATTTGTCAACAACTTCAGGCGAGAAATATTCCTCACCACAGTTTTCACAAATAGATGCCGGCACATTCTCAACAGCAATCAATCGATTCCGATACCATTGAGTATAGGTGATCTCCTTGAGATCCGTCTTGCCGTGACAAACAGAACACTCGTTCATCTTTGCCTCCTCCTAATTTTATGATCGATCCACTCCTTTGGGTTAGGCTCATAAACAGTTACAACACTGATCATTGGCAAAAGGGCTATCTGAATATGTAAAACCCTTCCACTCTTTGCTTGTCCACAGATAAGGCAACTGGGGCCATATTTATCTGTCGGATATTGTTCAATAATTTCTCCTCCAAGAATGGACTCTTCAATCTCTTCACCACTTACTCTTCTCGCAATTCTTTGCTCTGCAGCATGTTTTGTATAACGAAATTTATACTCACTGAATGCCCTACGAATTTTCCCTATATCCATCATGGATGATACCATAAATTTTTCTTCCCAACCATCTCGTACCAAACCTTCAATCTTAGCTAGTCAGAATGCCCCTTTTGAATTTTGAAGTTAGATGCGGTCATACGATGCTGGTTCTATATTGGATACCTTGCTTAAGGCCTTTAAAAAAGTTTTTCTATTTCCTTTATTTGCCCGTTTTCCCAAATACTCTTCTGTCGTAAGCGCTGAGATTTTTTCGGCCAGGGCAAGCGTAATCATTTGATTAATCGACACGTGTTCTCTTCCGGCAAGAGAACGGACAAATCGATGTAAAGAATTTGGTAGTCTGAGGCTAATGTTACTCATGGGAGTTCTCCTATCTTTTTCAACAACTCTAATTCGATTACACTGAACCCCTTGGCACGCCTTGGCCTAAAACAAAAATCTTATGCCATAAGGCTAAGTTCATGAGGGCCCAGAGGATGTGATTATGGTTGTGAGTTCGGGCAACATGCTGCTGAATCAGAAGATTAATGTAATCTCTTTTTAAATATTGTTTAATGAGGGGCGACTCATTCAAGAGTTCAATCATATAATTTTTCAACTCTTGTCGAAGCCAGTTTTTAATGGGAAAGCTGTAGCCTTGTTTTCCTCGCTCAACAATATTTTCAGGGAGAATGCCTCGAAGAGAATCCCTAAAAATGGCCTTCGTCCTAAAACCTTCTAGCTTCCATTCACTTGGAATCGTGGCGCTAAATTCAATAAATTCATAATCCAAAAAAGGAACACGGACTTCTAAGGCACTCGCCATACTCATTTTATCGACCTTCATCAAGACACTTTCTGGCATGGTAAATCGAAGGTCAATATACATTTCTTGATCTAACCTGTCTTTTGAAGAAGAGTGTGAAAGTATTTTTTCAATTTTTTCAAAGGGGCCTCCATGGGCGTATTGCAAAACCTCATCCGAAAAAAGAAGAGAACTATTTTTAGGATTTAAAAAATACTGCCAGCGCATGTGATGGCCAGCTTCGGGAAGACTGGAACCGTCCATAAACCGCCTGATCACATTAAAAAGGCCTTTCTTTTGAGATTGATCGGGTAATTTTTCAATCAAAGGACTTAAAAGATGCTGACGAAGTACATTAGGTATTCTCTGAAAAAGTTGATCAAATTTACTCGCCTTAAATCGATCGTATCCCACAAAAACCTCATCCCCGCCCTCCCCACTCAAGCAAACCGTCACTTTTTCCTTCGCCTTTTTACAAATCAACATAAAAGGAATGGTCGATAAATCAGTCATCGGTTCATCCAAATGCCAAACTGCTTTTTCAAAAAGAGGGATGGTGATGGGTTCAATCATCATTTCTGTGTGATCCGTCTTAAATTGTTTTGAGACTTGTCTAGCGTAATCAAGCTCACTGAACGAAGGATCCTCATACCCCAAAGAAAAAGTTTTCACCGGCTCTTTCATGTGACGCGTCATGAGGGCTACGACAGAGCTAGAATCTAAACCTCCAGAAAGAAAAACTCCGAGGGGAACATCACTGATGAGTCTTTTGCGAACGGATTCGCTTAAGCGGTCAATGATTTCATTTTGGAGCTTTTGACGATTAGCTCCCCTTCGATGGCGCTTAGAATCAAACTTGATATCCCAATAACGTTCGATTTGAATTTGCCCATTTTTGAAGAGGAGCCAATGGCTGGGGGCGAGTTTATGAATATCGCGAAACATTGTCTCTCTCGCCGGAACAAATTCATAGCCCAAATAGTCATAAATCGCTTGTGGATTTGGATCACGAGAAATACCTGAATACTTCAACATCGCCTTGATTTCTGAGGCAAAAACAAATTTTCGATTCTGATGATAATAATAGAGGGGCTTTACACCTAATCGATCTCTGACTAAAAAAAGTTCATGCTGGGTAGAATCCCAAATGGCAAAAGCGAACATGCCATTAAAAAGGTGGAGGGCCTCCTTCCCATATTCGCCGTAAGCATGGAGAATCACTTCGGTATCACATTGGCTTGTGAAGATATGACCTTTTGCTTCAAGGTCATGTTTTACTTCCTTAAAATTATAGATTTCTCCATTAAAAACAACCCAAAGGGGGCGTGCACATTTGGCACAAGAGGCATTGGACATGGGCTGGCGACCATGCTCACTTAGATCGAGAATGCTCAAACGCTGGTGGGCCAAAGAAATTTCCTCTTCGACATGAAAGCCCTGCTGGTCAGGCCCTCGATGGGCGATCTCTCGACCCATGGCTTGTACTAATGGAGCATCCTTCCAATTAAAACCTGCGATTCCACACATCAAAACAGTTTAAAGTTTAAAGTTGAAAAACAAAAGCAAAAAGGACAGTTAAAAATCAACGAATCTAAACCTTAGCCCATCTTCTCATTCCTTTAAACATCAGAAAAACGAAAGTGAGAAAAAGAAGGGGTTCCAAATTCAAATTCCATTTATCAGGAAATTTAGGTTGAACCGTTCCACATCCACCACCCCCTCCCCCTCCTTTAATGCCTTCGATTCCACTAAACCAGGTTTGAGCAAGAATTTCATAACCTGAACCATTGAAATGAACATGGTCCGTATATAAACTTTCAAAATTGGACTTTGAACTAATGGCCGCATAATTATCAACCAGGGTGGCTCCTTTTGACCCTGCTAAACCACGAATGAGACTATTCGTATTTTCTACATTTCCATTGTGATTATCTAATCGTGGTGTAATGGTCGAAACGACGGGACGCGTTCCAAAGGCAATGGCCCGATTGACCATCTCCCCTAAGTTAAAAGTGATTGATTCAGGCGATCTTTCATCTCCCGCGTCATTGGTCCCTTCCATAATTAAAATAAATTCAGGATTATCTGCACTCAAAACTGAATTAATCCTCGAAAGACCATCAACAGTTCTTTCTCCACCCACACCCCGATTAACAACAGTGGAAGCACCAAATTTTGATGTAAGTTTTCCTTGTAAACGAGAAGGGTAACCTCCGGAACCGTCTTCTGGAAACCCTGAGGTAATGCTGTCTCCAAAAGCCGAGTAAACATTGGCATTGGTTGCGGCCCAAGCTTCACTGCCATTTACTTTTAAAAATTTTTTAAGCCAGGCAAGGGCTTGTCCTCGAGACGGAGCACTGATCGCTGAATCCAAAAGAATGATTTGTGAACCCCGTTCACGCTCATTTTGATACCAGACGGATTGAGTATGGACAACCCCTTGATTTTTCCAGACATCTAAAAAGATGGATTCAAGAGAAAGAGGAATTGAAAAAGGTTTCGTCCAGCCATCCCCTTCCTTCTGACTTGAAAATACCTTGCCGTCCCGATAAAAGAGAAGATTCGGTTTCCCATCTTTTAACATGAGAGAGGGAAATGACCCCGCGGTTTTTTCCAATGGGAAAAGCTGGGCTTGAGAACCCCAGCTTCCTTGATCCCAAACTCTAAAAAAAAGCTCGTATCCCTCTTGATAAAAACCATTCCAGACCACCCATACTTTATGATTAAAAGCCAAAATCGTGGGATCAAGATCCGGCACATTATTTTCTGCATTTAAACGACTCCAAGAAGACCACCCTAAAGATGTTTTAGAAGTCCAATAAATTTCATCTTGCCCCTCTTTGACTCCACAGGCCACCACCCAAATTTGGCCTTCCTCATCGATTGCAACAGAAGGTTCTGAAAATTTAAGATTTGAAGATCCTCCGATTTCTTCTTCAGGCGACCATTTTTCACCATCCCATTTCGAAATATAAACTTCACGACGATCTTCATTTTTCCTGACCCAAACGACAAAGGCCCTTCCTTCTTTATCTAAAGCCATCGCAGGAGAAACATCTGAAACTGCATTATCTTGATTCAAACGTTCTGGTTTAGACCAGACGTCTCCTGTTTTACGAGCATAATAAATTTCCGTGTCGCTTCCGTCAGAACCTGACCAAACCGACCACTGATTGGAGGGAGCCACATCGGCTCCCACGGAAACTGAAACCCAAAAGAAGCTCCCCAAAAAAATTGTCCAAAGATATTTTTTCATCCTAAAGTCTCCTTGATTAATTCAGCGCACTTTGCCTATCTTTCAAATTGAGGGTGATCATACCACAGCTTGCTTTTTACAACCAAGGAAGAATCAATCCTATATTCTTCGAATTTGACTTGAAATCTAAGTGTCCTGTTTCTGAAGATCCGTTTTTAAAGAAAATGTAGATAAACAAAGGACTCTGGCTTTATCCCAAATCTCGAGGGAAGAGAATTGCTTTTTATTTTGACCCTCTTTAAGCGCCCATCGCCATTCTAGAGGTTGATTTCCTAAATCAACCAAGGGAAGCCATCCTTCTTCCTTCCCCTCGTCAGAATAGCAAAGGCGAGGAGCGACTCCTAACATAACGCCTTCATTGCTTACACGAAATATAAACTCGCGATCTCCTTCTTTTTCAAACTCCCTTGAAACAACAAAATGATGGAGTCCTCCAATGACATGAACCCTCGGCAGCTGATACAACTTCATTTTAGCCCCCGTCAAAAGAACCCCTTGATCACAGGTGATCCCCGTCGTAAACCCTGATCGTTTCAGGGCCTCTATCGATTGTAGATTATATTCCCCAAAGGGATAACAAAAGGAATGGGTACGAAATCCCCCAAATTTTCGAATATCCTTGTAGCATCCCCTAACTTCAAAATAGGGATCCTTGATTCTTTTGAAACTTTGATGGCTCTTGCTGTGAGCGCCAAAGGATATCGTCCCCCTTTTGTACATCTCTCGCACTTCACACCAGGTAAGACAATCAACCCCCTCAAATTTTTTACGCTCTTCTCTATCTTTAGCCACGTATTCTGTAATTAAATAGACGATCGCCTTGAAATGATATTTTTTAAGAATGGGTTCTGCTTCAGTTAAGGCGTTTAAATATCCGTCATCAAGGGTAATGATCACGGGCTTCGACGGGAGGGGCTTCCCCCATTTCTCATGAGCTGATAAATCTGAAGGAAGAATGCTCTTATAACCCTTTTCCGAGAGAAATCGGATCTGGGCTTCAAAATCTTCCGGGTCAACCCACCATTTGTCGTTCACCTCTCGACCGATTTTGTGATACATCAAAATTGGAACTTCAAGAACTCGATTTCTCTCAATATAAAAAAATCCAATGAGAGAAAAAAGGAGAAAAATAATTGTGCCTATTGCTAAAAATATTCTTTTTCGTTTCATTAAATTCAAAACCTATATAACCCAAGAACAGAGATAGGAAAATGGAATTCGACGCAACATCTTGGCCATCTTGGCCTTCAGAAAGCCTCGACAGAGACCTCTCAGTGTATGCCTACGTTTTCTTCAGGCCAATCTGGCTCAAGCTGTTGCGTCTCGGTTCTCATTTCCTATCTCCATTCTTGGGTATAACCTTAATCTCACCGATCGTTACAGCCTCTCGGAAATGGGGAAGCTTTGTTTTCAAGACAGGAAGTCGTTCCCCATCCCCTTTCGGGTTCCAAAAACCCACCTGAATTTGATAACGGCCTGGCTCGATCTCCATTGGAACTGAAACGTTACAGGTTTCAGGAATAACCTCCCCTGGAACCCAAAGCTGGGTAGGATATTTTCCCTCCAGAGGATCATGATCCGCCTGAAAAACGGAAGAATCTTTCACAAAGTGAACAAAAATAACATACGAACCTGGAATAGATTGACGACATAGCCAATAATACCGAATTTGAAACTCTTTTCCCCGTTGAACCGGGCTGACAGGAAGATCAAACCCAATCAGGTGAATCCCCCCCTCAAAAGAAATTGAGGCTTTAACAGATGGGGTTATTTCCTTTATAAGTTGCTGAACATGCTCTTTTTCAGAGGCTGATAGTTCTTTAATCTGATTCATCATTTTAAGAAGAGCTCGATGATGAGGAATTCTCTTTAAAACCTTATTCAAAGTATGAATGGCTTGCGGGATCATACCCTTCTTTATTTGAAGTTTTCCTAAAAAAATAGTCGCCTTAACATTTTCAGAATCATATTGAACTGTTTTCTTTGCGTACTTCATAGCCTGATCCCAAGCTTTCTCGTGCCAGGCTAATCGAGATAAGGCTTGATAAAATTTTGATAGATTTTCACGAATGGCGTTTTTAAGATGAGGATAAACCATCACTTTTTTAACAGAGACTTCAGAATCAAATACCTTGACTCTAAATTCCAATTTGCGAGATAGATGACGATGAGTAAAATTGAGTTTGAAGGATGAAAATTGATAGGAATGAAAGTCCTTTGGCTTAAGAATGCGTGAAACAATTTCGCCTTGGGAATAAACATCTATTTGGGCTACGGGGTTTAAAGATCCCTCATGGGGGCGTGCCTGCAATTCAAATGTTACTTGATAAGCCCCCTCTGGCAAATGGATGTAAGGGCCATAAACCAAAAAACCTTGCCTATTCTTTTTGGGATGATAAGTCAGAACGGAATTTTCCCGTCTTCGCAGAGAACCAACCCCTTGCTCGTGGAAAAGCTGATCGGCTCTGTATTCAAACCGATAAAGATGACGATAAAGATTTGGATTTTGCCCAAACAATTTTTGAAATTCATTTTCAAAGGCACTTCCTTTATTCTGATCAACCAAAAACTCCCATTTAGAAAGCGGACTTTTCTTAAAGGCTTTATTAAAATATTCTTCTGCAAGTTTCCAGTCCTTCAAGTAAGTACAGGAAAGGCCCAACCAATAAAAGATATCTTGAGGATAAGAATAGCTTAATAAGGATTGCTGAAGATACTTCGCTGCCCGTGCGTAATCTTTGATTTCAATCGCAGCCATAGCCACTTCAAAAGAGTCAGTCAAAATCTGAAACCCTCCTTGTTGAGAATGTGCATTTTGAGCTGTGACGTTGTAAATCCACTTACAAAAAGGGAATGATCTCTTTGGAATGTTTTCAAGAATCATTTCTTGATAGGATTTTAGATGAACTCGATAAAAATGCCCTGCTAGAGTCACCCTTAATAATTCGGACGAAGGTCCTCCAAAACATCGAAGGCCCAAAATCTCTAAAGGTTGATCACAAACCAACATTCGACGAATCGGAATTCTTCCAAGATTCCCTCCCAAGGCGTCTTTCCCGTAAGGCGAGAAGTCTCCCTTAAAAATCATTTCAAAATCATCTTTAAAGACAAAGGGCTTGGGAAGCCATATGGATTTAGCTCTTTCATCACGAGCCCAATCAAATGCATAGAGAAAAATAGGTACCTGAAAAAAATTTGCCGCCTTCAGTTCGAAACGATGGATAGGTTTATATTGAGTTGATAACTTAAGCCAGACTGGATTTTGATTCCAGCAAGGACGATGGATTTTCATTCCTGAAGCAGAGTACCAATCCGCCTGAGATTGAGCTTCTTCAAAGGTCTGAGAGGTATGAGGGACCACTTTAAAACCTTGATTAGCAAGTTCTGGTTCATAGAGAAGGGACGGCACCATCATCACCTTCGTCGAAAGAGGAAGATTACGCTTTATCCACTCAGCAGCCCAATCTCGCGTGTCTTTTTGACCGATCAGCCAGGACAACTCGACTGAGGAATAAAGGGGATGAATTAAAATAACCATTCCTAAAATTCCAATGAGCATACGCCCAAAAACTTTTAAGGTTTTTATCTCGTGCCACATCCAGAAGAGAGCACCCACCGGGATCAAGGCCAAAAAAGGAGTAAAAGAATCCATATACCGCTCATCAATGAAGCGATTCATCCCTAAAGCCAAAAAATAAAATAGAGGATAAGATAAAAATATTAGAATTTGTCGATGCCGATTGAAAAAAACTGAGAGAATAAATAAAACAAAAATTCCCAACCCATATCCGTCGAGAAGAATCATCCATTCCTTTTTTAAACCCTGAATCAGGGATGTCTGATGAAAAGAGGGATATTGATCCTGAACTCGACCCAACCAGGAACTCGTCAATAAACTAAAGTGTTTCAAATAATAGGGGGTAAAAACAAAGTACGTCAGAAGACCTACCGCCAGAAAAAAAAGGAGATTACGAGCAATAGTTTTGAATGTACTTTTGAAAGAAAAAATCCTCAAAATAGAAGAGGTTAGAATAATCACACATCCCAAGAGACCATTGGGTTTTGTTGCCACAGCCATTCCCCAAACCATCCCACTTAAAGGAAACCATTTCAAATTTCCATCTTCAAAAATTCTTATTCCCATCCAAAGGAGAAGCGCAATGAAGAAAGTGGCAGGTGGTTCTGCATAAGGATAATGTGCATTCAGAATATGAAATGTTGAAAAAGAGAATAAGGCCAAAACAGCGATTCCTCCCCATGCCCCATAAACTCTTCTTCCAATACGATAGACAAGAATTTGGGTCATCATCGCAACCCCATTACAAAAGAGCGTCGCAAGAATGGTATATTTTGCCATGGAAAAGGGTTCACCAACAACCCAGGGTCCCCACCCTAGAGACAAAATACATCGATCAAAAAAGAAGAAGAGGCCCGCAAAGAAATAGAGAATTGCAGGATAGGTGGGAATAACAGGGATCGCCCATAATCCCTTGGAGAAGTCCATCGCCTGATTTAAAATCAATCTTGCATCACTATGAACCGTCCCTCCATTCACCCAATGAAATAAGCCACGAATCCTTAAAAAAAAACCTATAAGGAGAAGGAACCAAAAGGTGAGATTCAAAAAAAGGGATTGATGCTTTTGAGTCCATGCCATTTTGGGAGTGCCCATCATAAAAATGATCCCTCATTATTTCACGTGCTTTCACATTCTATAATTTCAAAGTTCCAATAGACACTTTATTCTTTTTATTCTCAAGATTCGTTTGCTGAACTTTCCAACGCTTGCCTGTGTGGGGATTAAATAGACCTAAACTTATTCTATATTCTCCTGGGGAAATGTCCGCAGGAATGATTAACTCTTCTTCTTCCCTAAGAGCTTCATCCTCTAAAAAAGGCCCTACCTCATCCTGCCAAGAAAGCAGCGTATGATCCCCCTGAAACAACTTCCCTTGTCCTTCGACATGAACAAAAACATTGGGTCTTTCTCGAGAAACATCTCTCTCCAATTTCCAAAAATAAAAAATTTTCACTCGGGCCCCTGATTTTACTTCTTCCGCATTTAAGCGATAACCTAAAAATGTGATCCCCTTCTCAAATTGAATGGGGCAAAGATGCTGAGGCTGAGTTTGTTCTAAAAGAATTTTTAATTCCTTTTCAGCCTGATCGTTTCTCCTCAATTTTTTTAACATCTCAATCAAACGACGATGAACTTCTAGATAATGGGGATAAAAACGAAGGGCCTTTTGATAAAATTTTAAGGCCTCTTCCCATCTCTCCCCTTTTTCCTCTTGAATTCCCAGATTTTTTAAATATTCACTATGAAGTTTTGTATTTGCCCGAACCACTCCAAACCCGATCCACCACCAACTCAAGTGCTGATCAAGCATACTTTCTGATTTTCCCCAACTCTCAAAATAAAATAACACCCATCTTCCATAGGCTTCTCGAACCAGGCCAATCCCGTCTTCTTTCATCATGCCTTCGAATAGATTGGCATCAGAATCTTCAAGAACAAATCCGACTTTAGGTCCCCATCGGACCCGTCGATCTGGGAAACCCGCGTAAGAAGTCGGATAAATAAATGGTTCAATGGTTTCGACTTTTCCCCCGGTCGCTTCTCGAATTTTTGCGTTCATCCAACGATCGGCATAAACCTTCGTTAAACCCAAATCATGAATGGCCTGAAGCACATCCTCTTGACCATCCCTAGACAGCCTTTCTCCAACATCCTCATAAAAATAGGCCTCATGAATCATCCAGGAATTCAGGTTTTCATTTTCATATTGTTTAAGACGTAGAAAACGTGCCCTAGCAGGGCCCCATCTAGCCTCCAAGCGATAGTTAAATTCCCAGTAGTAAAGACGCGGACCGCTCCAATAGAAAAAATCAGTTAAAGTACGAGGAAAAACCTCCGTCCAATGGACCCCATCCAAACTTGTCTCTAGACTTACTTCCCGCGCAATATTATGAAAATATTGACCCTTATTCCACAAGCGCAGCATTCCTAGTTTATAGATTTGTCCCAAATCAAATTGGATCCACATGCCCGGGGTCTTGGGACTTCCACTGGTCCAAGCCGTTCCTAAACTTCGATCCAAAACCTTCTCTATATCCTCCGAATGACAGGAAGCTTGCCCTATAATGCCCTCAGGATCAATCTGACAGTAGGCCCGAGGAGGCTCATGAAATTGATAATAAATATGGAACGGATTTACGTCCTCTCGCTCATAACTCCCGCCAATCACCTTCAAGGTATCAAATCCATGATTTCCTCTCTCAAGCCAGGCTGGATGGTCTGAAGCCTCTAAGGCTTTTTGATAAGGGGTATACCTTTCACATTGTTCTTGGGAAAATACTATTTTTTCTTGAGAGAAAAAATTCAAGCGAAATCCCAACCAATAATTTTGGTAATAGAGATGCCGTAAATTCTTTTTTTCAAGATATTCGAAAAGGGCTCTCTCATTCTTTTTTTCATTCTCATAAACAGTTTTGTACTCGGGATGGAAAACATCTGCGTCCAAATAAAGTGTATAGAGATGAAACACCATAAAAGCGCCTAAGAGTATTCCTCCCAACACTCGAGACTTTTTAATGAACGAGTTGATCCCAAAAGCCCAAAGCAAAGGGAGTGCTGCAAACATGGGAACAAAATAGCGGCGAGTATTCATTTCGAGATACTGAGTTTCATCAATAATAAAAAGATAGAGAAAGAAAAAAGCTAAAATAAATGTGGCCCCATTCATTTTTTTCTGACCCCAAAAAGAAGAAACCGATTGATAGATGAATTGAATCAAAAAAATAAAATAAGGAATGAGAAAAAGAGACACACCCTTAAAATAAGGGGTCTGGTCGCTATTTTTTAAAATTCCAACAACAATGGGAAGACCGGTCGTAAAACAAAATTTGAACCCTTGCCAAAGGGTATGATGCTTTTCCTCATGTCGAAAAAGATAAACTAAACTCTCAAAATGATGGTCAAAATTATGAACCCAAAAAGGGGCACTTCCCAGGAAAAAACCTAAAACAACCCAAAGAAATGTTTTTCTAAAAAGGGTCCGGGGCTTCAGCAAGAAAAATAAACCTGTCGGAGCTATGAAAAAAATAATCAAAAAATGAAACCAAAGACCGATCCCACATACCAGTCCCAAAACAAAATAAGAAATCCATCCCCGATCGCCCTTTTTATAAGGATAGAAAATCCGGTGAGCCATCCAGAGCGACAGAGTTCCTAAAATCAATGTTTCAATGTAAGCCCCTCGAGCCAAAACACAATGTTCCATGAGATAAATAGGACCTGCAGCCGTATAAAGAGCGGCAAGAAGCCCTATCCTAGAACCTCCCATCCGACGCCCCAAAAAATAGATTAAAACAATGAAAATAATAGACTGGACTGCAATGCTTAAATTGAGACTGAACGGAGTCGGTCCAAAAATCCAAAAGAAGGGAACCGCAAAAAAGGATTCCCCACTGGCCATGTACGGAAATCCCCATTGAATCAATGGAATTTCCCCTTTCATGATATGCATAGCCATTAAACCAAAAACAGCCTGATCAGAATCCACATGAGGCGTTAATAAAAAAAACCCTCTTAAGAAGAAACCTAAGAGGATAATGAGAACCAAATAAATTTTTGTTTTCACATTAATCTGTAACTTTGGAGTTATGAATGCATCATAAAATTGACCGATTTTATAATTAAATTTGTTTAAAATTGACCGATTTTTAATATAATAGGTCTATGATCCCACGAAAAGCAAGTGCAATTCTATCTCAAATCATAAAGAACAAAGAGACTTTTAATAACGTTGTCCTCGTCGAAGGGGCTCGTCAAGTCGGTAAAACCACATTGGTGAGGGAAACATTAAAAGGTCTTTCCATCCCTTTTAAAGAGTTCAACTTGGAGGAAAAAGGGACCCTCTGTGAAAAAATCGATCTTTGCAAAGACTTTGATGAATTTACTCAGCTGGTTGATTTTGAAATGCAATTTCCTCGGGGTCAAGATATATTTCTTTTCATAGATGAGGCCCAAGAAAGCAGAAAATTAGGGGGCTTCATCCGCTTTATGAAAGAAAAGTGGGAAAATACACAAGTCATCTTGTCAGGGTCTAGTCTTTCGCGTATTTTTCGGGATGAAACACGCTATCCCGTTGGACGAGTCACCCCTTTACATCTGCAGCCCCTTTCTTTTGAAGAATTTCTCATCGGCCAAGGTCAACAAAAACTTGTTTCGCAACTCCAATCTATTTTTCCAGAAAAAAGGGCCATCGCCCCTTCCACCCATCAACTTCTTTTAGACAATCTTCAAAAATACATGGAAGTAGGGGGATTGCCTGAGGTCGTTCATCTTTTTTCTCAAGGGAAAAATTGGCATCAAAAGCGCCTTGAAATCCTGTTAGGTTATTACAACGATTTTAAGAGAATCTTTGGGGAAACGTTTCAGCCCTACCTGGTAGCGGCATTAAAAACAACCGCCTATCTTTTGGGCTCTCCCTTTAAAAATACCCATGTGTCTTTCCTTCTGGAAGGGGGGAAAAACCAAGAAATTATTAAGGCTCTCGGCCAACTTGAAAATTGGAAAATAATTTTTAGGGTGGATCAAAGGGGCTCCTTTCCTGAGTCCCATTTTCACCCCAAGCGTTATCTCTTTGACATCGGAATTGCAAAAGAGCTGAGAGAGTCGGTTGTCCCTCCCATTCATCTTTTAAAAACCCTGAATGAAGTTGATCGAACTTCGTTAGGTGGGTTAATTGAAAACATGGTGGTGAATGCCCTCGTGAGTCAGACCCCGAAGCTTTGCGGGTGGAAAAAATCATCCTCAGGGTCGGAAGTCGATTTGGTTCTCAAAAGAAATGACGATATTATTCCTATTGAATGCAAGTCATCACTCACGATTAAGAACAGCCATCTGTCGGGACTGCGTGATTTCATGAGCGTTTTTAAAGTTCCCAAAGGATTTGTCGTTTCACTCGCTCCTTTTGAAGTAAGAAAACTATCCGCACAACAAACCCTTATCCTTCTGCCTCTCTATCTCGTAGAATCGTGGCAGAGATTTATCTAATCGCACATTTGGCCTTTAAAATTTTAGAAGGAAATTAATCTACAAATCTATATTTTAAAAGTGTCCACAAAGCTACAAAACCATCTTTCCAAGTAATTTTTTTACCTTCCTCGTATCCTCGTCCCGCATAAGAAATAGGAACCTCAAAAATCCGAATCTTTTTCCTCAATAATTTTGCCGTTATTTCAGGCTCCAATTCAAATCCTTTGGATCTTAACGAAATATTTTTTAAAAGATTCGTTTCAATAAGTTTGTAACATGTTTCCATATCTGAAAGGGTTGTATTGTAAAGCATATCTGTAACAAAGCTTAAAAATTTATTTCCTAGAAATCGTGAGCAAAACATGTTTTTGCAAACACCTTTGAATCGAGATCCATAAACAACCTGCGCATGAAATCGCCTAACAGGTTCAAGCATTTTGTGATATTCCTGGGGATCATATTCTAAATCGGCGTCTTGAATAATAATATAATCACCCGACACCCCTCTTAAGGCCGTCCGAATGGCAGCCCCTTTCCCTAAATTACGTTCATGATGAAAAACAATAAGGTGAGCATACTCTTTCTGTAACTCTTCAATAATTTTGGGCGTCCCATCTGTAGAGGCATCATTCACAAGAATAATCTCTTTATCTAAATCTACAGAAAGAACCCTCTCTACAATTTTTCTGAGAGTCGTCGCCTCATTATAAATAGGAATCAAAACGGATAATTTCATACTTTATATTTAGAATAGAGAGTAATTTCTAGCCCAAACCCGTTTTCACCAAATCCACCTATAAAAAGTTATCAGACCCTTAACCCCCCAACATTCTCACTCTGCACCCATTGAACAGCACTACGAACCAATGCAGTTGCATTTTCTAAATCTAACTTTTCCTTAATTTTTTCACGATAAGTTTCGATGGTCTTCACACTCAAATGAAGCTCTTTGGCTACTTGACGCGTTCCATACCCTTTCCCGATTAATTGAAATACCTCTAGCTCCCGATCACTCAAACGATCCATATCAGAATGATTCTCTAAGGTCGGGTGATTCACTAATTTTTCAATGATTTTAGAGGCTAAGACCTCACTCACATAAACTTGGCCTTCAAGAACCCGACGGATTGCAACCAGTACCTTTTCAGTTGCCTCTTGTTTCATGATATAGCCTTTGGCACCCGCACGTAAAACCCGTTCAGCATAAATAGACTCGTCATACATTGAAAGAACAAGAATGGGTAAATGAGGACACCGAACCTTCAAGTTCTTAATGAGATCAAGACCATTCATTCCTTTAAGAGAAATATCTACCACAGCAACATCGGGCTTTAACTTTTCTATGTTTTCTAAGGCCTGACAAGCATCCTCGGCATTTCCACAAGGGACAAGATCTGATTCTTGATTGATCAATTGAATGAGCCCTTGTCTCACAATCGGGTGATCATCCACGATAAATATTCTAGCCTTAGGCTGATTTTTTTTTGCTTTCATCAATCTTTCTTAAACCCTTTCAAGCTTTTAGAACGTATTGAACGAATGAGACAGCTTACCACTGTTCCTTCTCTTTTACCTTTTTGAATATTGAGCGAGGCATTGATCAATTCAGCTCGATAATTCATAATCCGAAGCCCCATCCCTTGGCCCCTTCTTATTTTCTCTGGGATCCCCCGGCCATCATCTTTAATCTCCATCAATATTCCACTTTTAACAGCAATCAACCGAATCGAAATTTTTTTGGGCTTCCCGTGCCGAACCGCATTATTCACCGCCTCCTGAGCAATTCGATAAAGATGAGTCGCAATGATATGATTATGAATTAAAATAGGCTGATCACTATCAAAATCACATACGATGTTAAAAACTTTTTTCACATGATTCGCTAGGTCTCTAAGCTGAACCATAAAATCATTTGAATCTAATTCAACAGGACAAAGCCCTCGGGCCAAACCCCGAGTCTGAGAAATGGCGTCATTGACAAGTTCCACAATTTTAGCTGCGTGAGAAGCCTCTGACAAAGACCATTTTTTAAGCTTTTGGGCTAAAACTTTACCCATAAAAGCAATCCCCGTCAAATGCTGCGATAAACCATCATGCAAATCCTGACCAATCCGGCGCTGCTCCATCCCGCTAATCTCTAAAATTTCCTTTCCTAATCTCTTACGCTCTTCCACGACACGTTTAAGCTCTTGATTGATCCTTTTCAATTCGATCGTCCGCTCTTCGACCCGTTTTTCGAGTTGATTATGGGCTTTTCGAAGAGCATCCTCTGTTTTTTTAAGTTGGGTAATATCATTATTAATCTCTAAAAATGCAACGGGACGTCCCTGATGATCTCGTTGTAACGTCCAACGGCTTCCTACCGTAATTTTGGTTCCGTCACGTTTATGATGAACAAGTTCCCCTTCCCAATATCCACGGCGAAGGCAGATGCTAATGGCTTCATTCTTTGATTTTGGGAAAATAGTTTTTAAAAAAGTATGTACATATTTTCCCAAGGCCTCTTCCTTAGACCATCCGTAAAGGCGTTCGGCCCCTTGATTCCAATACGTAATTTGATCCCTGAGATCGCGAATCATAATGGTATCATTGGCAAAATCAATCATTTGAACATGTCGTCGAAGCGTTTCTTCCACTTCCTTACGTTTGTCAAATTCCTTTTGAATGGCCTCTCGCACATCTCTAGGAATATCTTTTCTAATCAAATACTGTTCTAAGGAATCCATATTTTAGGAAATAAACCCCTTTTCTTTATACCATTGTGCTGTCTGGGTCAGCCCCTCTATCAGATCAACCTTAGGCTGGTAACCCAATTCTTTTCTCGCCTTCTCAATATTAAAAGCCCGATTTTGACGAAACCAGTCTACCCTGCGACGAAAAATGGGTGGATCCATTCTAAAAGGTTTGTACAAAATCTCGCAAGCCAAAGCGATTGTCCAAAGAGGCCAAAACGGGAGATGCTTGATTTGAAGATCCACCTTAAGCACTTGTGCGATCGATTTAACTAATTCATTCAAAGAATAGTGTTTTTCATCTCCGATAAGATAAACCTCGCCGCTCCCTTTATCGGAAGCTTGAGCCGCTTCAAACGCATCAACCAAATTATCAATATAAAGGGGATGATAATGGGCTTGGCCACTTCCAAACATCAGAAAACGTCCCCGGGCAACCCTTTTAAAGAGCATGAGAAACCGTTCTGGATCCCCTGGGCCATAAATAGCTGTAGGCCGAAGAGTTAAAATTCTAAGACCTTTCCCTAAAAATTCCTGAATAACCTTTTCCCCTTCATATTTTGTATATTGATAATAATCTGCAGGAGCAATCGAAGAGTCTTCTCGAGCAACACCGCTTTTGACATTGCCATGGACACCACAAGTGCTGCAATTAATAAATTTTTTAACCCCATGTTTTAAAGCGGACCGAAGAAGATATTTTGTTCCTTCAACATTCACATCCCAATAATTTTTTTTCGGAAGATTTACTTTCCTGAACATCGCCGCCACATGATGCACCACCTCACAACCCCTTGTCACCTCATCCACAAGCCGCTCATCTGCGACACTTCCTAAATGAATTTTAGCTCCCATTTTAACCAGTTCATCGTAAAAAAGTCCCTTTTGATTATCAAGAACCACGACTTCATTTCCTTTTTGAAGCAGTCTACGCGTTAAGTGGCTCCCCGTAAAACCTGTGCCACCTGTCACTAAAATTTTCATATCTCCATCTCCTCACAATTCATAAAAATGATATTGCGTTAAAAACCATCAGGTTGCCGATTGATTAACCATTTCCCGTACGGGATTCTTTACGGAATGATAAAGAAGTCCACCAGGTAAAAGACACAATGTATTCACCACCCGCCCTACCAATCCCAGTAAAAAAGCATCCGTTTTACTAATCCCGACTAATGGGAGAAGAAATAAATATAACGCCTCCAGAATTCCAACAGCATCAACAGAAATGGGAATACGGGCGACGGTGAAAATAATCGGAATCACCATCAAATAAGAAAAAAAACTTCCTGGGAGTTCAAAGGCCCTTGCCAAGCAAAAATTGCCAACGACAGGCATAAATTGTTCTATAAAAGAGAGTGCAAAAAAAAGGCCCATGGCCCTCTTATGATTTTGAAACTGATGATAAGCCAAAATCACACGTGCTATTTTTTTTGAAAAATGACCCTTTGCTTTTATCAATCTTTGAATCGGAAGAATCTTGAAAGAGAGAAAAAAAGCCAAGGCCCCCACTAGAAAAAGCGCTAAGGCAATCATAAAATACCGCCAGTGCTGAAGGGTAGCGGTCCATACTAAACCGAGAACAGAAAGTAAAACCAATAAAAATAGGGCCATCATCGCAAGAATTTTTTCAACCACAATAGAAGCAGCAACTTTCTCTCTTGCTCCACCTCCAACCGAAAGACTGCCCAAGCGAACAACATCGGAACCCAGGCTGGTTGGAAGCACCAGACCATAAAAAGAACCGACCAGATAGGCCCGAATGACTTCCCACAAGGAGACAAAAATTCCTTGAGCCTTTAAAAGGAGATTCCATTTAAAGGCCATGAGAAAACGATCGAAGAATACGACAAAAATGGAAGTTAAGATCCAGGAAGTATGGGCTTTAGAAAGTGCAGAAAAAAATTCGTCAAAATCAATCAAGGTCAGCAAGTAAACAATCGATGCGAGTCCCAAACCCCATCGGAATATAAGAGATTTTTTCGAAGACATGGGGTACAGCGTATAGTTTTAGAAGTAATATTTCAAGATTGAAATTTTGCCTCTAGCTCACCATATAAATCATTTAATTTCTTTTGAAAGGCCTTATAACTATACTTCTCATCCACCCTGCTCTTTCCTGCAACACCCAGTTGCTCTCTCAAAGAAGAATCACGAATCAAACGGAGCATCCCTTTCGAAAAAGCATCAAGAGAAGGAGAAGCCAGTTCAGCAATTTCACGATCTAGAACCTGCGTATGCGTTTCTAAATCGGTTGCCAGAGTAGGTTTTCCACTGGCTAAATAAGAATAGAGTTTCATGGGTGTATTACGACCCTTCAGGCGAGGAGAAACTAAAATATCGGCCTGGGCAAGATAATCTCCTAGGCACTCAACGGGTTTAGGACCTAAAAAATGGACTTTCTCCTGAATATGAAGATGCAGGGCTACTTTCCGATATTTTAGAATATCGGCATCTTCTCCCCCAACCACCACAAGATCCACATCCCGGGTCTCTTTCAGAACCAAAGCGAAAGATTCTAAAAGAAGATCAATCCCTTGATAGAATTCAAGATTTCCGACATACATTAAAATAGGGCCCGAGGCTTTAAATTCTTCTTTTAACAAGCATGAATCGGGCGATATTTTCTCTTTCAACAAAGGCATATCCTGAAGGACAATGACTTTCTGGGGATGATCTTTTTGGATACTGGCGGATAAGGCTTCGCAGACCACAGCCACTGCAAGCGCATTTTTTACCACGATTTTTTCAAAGAAATTCAGAATAAATGAACATAAAGTTAGAACACGATAACGTTCAACCAACTGTTGAGGAAGCGACGAATCCACATCGTAGACATAGGGAATTTTAAAAAACCACTTAAGCATTAGCGCAATAAAAACAGATTCCTCTACAGCATGAACCAACGCATAACGCTTTTGAGACGCCAATTTTATTGATTTAAGAAATAGGAGCCCATCACATAAAATTTTCTTCCATGAAAAACCTGGCCTAATATTATGAATCAAGGGAAGAGATCTAATCCGATGAATACAAACACCGGGATATTGCATGTCACGTCCCTCATGATAGGTCAGTAAATCAATCTCATCCCCTCGATCCGACAGCACCTTTAAAAGCATATGGACCGCAATCGGAGTTCCACGGTCTTGATAAAAAGGGTGGGGCGCTAGCATTAAAACCTTCATGAATTCACACTTTCCCTCACGAGTTTTAAGATAACCGGAGATCCCAAAAGAGACGTGAGACCCAGTTTTCGAAATATTTTTTCTGTCATTGATGAAACCTTAGGACTTTTTAAAACGCGATGAAGAACCATGGGAAGAAAAAATTCAGGGAATCGACTTTCGGGGATAAAACCATGCAATTTAAAAATCTCCAATAATTCTTTTTCATGAAAAGAGGTGTAACCCCGGGTATTTCCCTCTAAACGTTTCTTGAAATTAAAAAAAAGAGGGGTCATTGAATTAACACTTTTAACCGTGGGATAATCGATCAAAACCATTTTTTGGCTCACCCGAGTTATTTCTCCCAAAAAACGTTTCCATTCCCCCACATGAGGTAAAAGCCTAAAGCTGACCACCCCATCAAAAGATTGATTCTGATAGGGAAGATTTAAAATATCTCCTACTTTAAATTGGCATTGACCTTTTCGAAGAAAGGGTTTGATTCTATTTCTACAAACCTCGTCACTTCCCAGCACAGTCACATCAAACCCCTGACGAATGAGCCCCGGAGTTAATTGCCCATGTCCACCCCCCACATCCAAAATCCTTCGGCCCTGAAACCCTGAAAGCATTCGAAGCGTTGCTTCTTCCTGAATTTGAAGAAACCACTTTCCAATCTCTCCCTCAAAACGCCGAGCGTAGTCATCTGAAGACGTTTCGATATCTGCTGTTTCTGAAAGAGAAGCCCTGTTGAAGTTCATTTCACTTTACTTGAGGTAACTTATTTTTCACTCCTGCCATTTTTTCAAAAAGGGCAAGGGTTAAACGTGCTGTTTTTTCCCATCTAAAATCGGCGGCTCGTTTCAATCCCGCTTGAATCAAATTCTGACGCAAGGTTGAGTCGATCAAAACTTTCTCAATGGCCAAAGCGATTTCTTGAGGATTTTTAGGATTAATCAAAAAAGCCGCGTCACCAGCCACCTCTGGAGAACAACCTGTCCTCGTCGTAATCACTGGGCAGCCACAGGCCATGGCCTCTAGAATGGGAATTCCAAACCCTTCGTAAAGCGATGGAAAGACAAAGGCCTGGGCCCTATTATAAAAAGACGGGAGGTCTTCGTCTGGAATATAGCCGGGTAAAATCACTCGGCTCTCAAGATTTAATTTCTTAATCAAGGCCAAATCGTCCTTAAATTTCCAGCGCTGAAACCCAACGGCCACCAAATAATGATCTGGAAATTTCGATTGAACTTGCTGGAAGGAACGAAGTAAATTTCCAAAATTTTTAACAGGGAAAAGTCCTCCGACAAAAAGAATAAATTTTTGAGGTAAATGATACTTCTGACGAACCCTCTCAACCTCACTGGAGGGAAGAACCCTAAAACGTAAATCATAGGCCTCAGGAATCACATGAACCTTTTCTGATTTAATCTTTAAATATCTTTCCATCTCTTTAGCCCCTTTATACGTCATAGAGACAATGGCATCCGTTGAACGGCAAAAGAGAGGCATCATCAGACGTGTATACCAACGATCCCAGCAAGGATAAGCCTCGGGAACTGCAAACTGTTCTAAACCATGAAGGGGAAACACCGTTTTCTGAGCAGCAAAAAGAGGGATGGAAAGTTTGGGGTTGAAAATAATATCCACGTTCTCTTTACGCGCAATCCTAGGAACAGCTACTTGATCCCACAAAAATTTTGAAGGAGCCTTGACCACTCTTTCTCGAACATTTGAATATTGATGATAAGAACCTAAGGGGTCTTCGTCTTTATAGAGAAAAAAGTACTCATTGACTTGATCAAGTCTAAGAAGGTTTTTGAGAAGATTAACCGTATAAACTTTAATCCCCCCAACCTCTTTTAGATGACGAAGCATCACAGCAATTTTAATCATTTAAGGGTCCTTTGTCCTTTGGGCAGCGATCATACCTTACATCTTGTCAAAGCACCATCAGGCCAGATCATTGATTTTTGAATCAGGGAATCCCTGATAGGTAAAATTACTTTTAATGTATACAGTAATTATCCTAGCAAATAAAAAGGAAATCCCTTACAATTCCCGCCGAATGTTATTCAATAAAAACTGATGATCAATTGTATGAATCTTAAAATTTTAATGATTGCCCCAACTCCCTTTTTTGCAGATCGGGGTTGCCATGTCAGAATCTACGAAGAGATCAAGGCTCTTCAGTCCCTTGGGGCTAAAATCACCCTTTGCACCTATTCTCTCGGACGCGATATTAAAGGATTGGACATTCGCAGAAGCTCGAAAATCCCATGGTATCATAAACTTGAGGCTGGACCTTCCTGGCATAAATTTTATCTGGATCTTTTCCTCTATTGGAAGGCAAAAAAAATCCTTAAGAAAGAACACCATGACCTCATTCATGCCCATCTCCATGAAGGTGTTTTAATTGCCAATCGACTCAAGAAAAAATTTGGGATTCCTGTTGTTGGAGATTTTCAAGGGAGCCTCACTGATGAAATTAAAAGTCATGGTTTTACGAAAAACCCATTCCTTCTAAAATCTTTCTCATTCTCAGAACAAAGGATTAATCAAATGCCTGATTTTTCCATCCTGAGTTCTTTTCAACTCCAAGAAAAATTTCAACAAGAATCTAAAATTCAATCTAAAATTTTTTCAGGCCAAACCTCTGTGATCTCGGATGCCCTACCCCCTTCCCCGGCTTCACCTTCACCTTTTTTTCTCTGTAAACTCAAGGAAAAGCTAGGTATTCCAAAGAATGCCCAGGTCATCACCTATTTAGGGCTCCTGAATACCTACCAGGGGATCGATCTTTTAATGGAAATGATGCCCAAAATAATTCAAAAAATTGAAAAAGTTCATTTCCTCATCATGGGTTATCCAAATGAAAAGAAATATGAAAAAATATGTTACGAAAAAAACCTGCAAAATCATGTGACCTGGACAGGAAGAATTTCTTATGAAGAAATTACCCATTACTTGGCTTTGGGCGACATCGCGATTAGCCCTAAGATCTCTCAAACCGAAGGAAATGGAAAATTGATGAATTACATGGCTATGGGTCTTCCGACTGTGGTTTTTGATACCGGGGTCAACCGCGAGATTCTGGGAGAATTGGGGGTTTATGCGGCCTTTCCTGATTCGGATGATTTTTGTAACAAGGTGGTCGACCTTCTTAAAGATTCCCCTCGACGAGAAAAACTCCGTCCCCTCCTCAAAGAACGTGCGAACACACAATTTTTATGGAATGAACGTGGAAATCAAATCATTCAAATCTATCGACGAGTTTTAGCTTCTCAAGCCCCTCTCAAATTATTCTTCCCAAGTCTCTTTCATCAAATAGTAAAGATACTCATTGGATACTTCATCCTGGACTATTTTGAAGTGATTCCTAATATCTTTTATCCCTAAATCGATTTTTCATTTCTTGAAACTTCTTCCTTATTAATCTTTGCTCTGGCAATCAGCATATAACCACTCGACCGAAAAAGCAATCCATCACATTTTCCCAAAAACCATAAAAAAGGATAAATCAGTGTATATATTCTAAACATTTTTTTATTTTTTGAAAAATCCTTCGCCTCAATAACCATGCCCTTTTGAGAAGCATTTTCCCCCTTTTTCAAAATCCCCATCGTCCAAGTCATCAACGTATCTACAAATTCAGAAAAGAATTTTGAATAAGTCCGATGCTCTATCCATGTAAAATTTTTTCCTAAAAGATTTTGCAAATTCTGAACCGTATACCCAGGCCGGACATGCCCATGTTTTTCATCTGTCTGACCCATGAATAACCTGAATTTTCTAAGAAAAGAATTTTTAACATGCGGAACATTGATAATGAGTTCTCCCCCAGATTTCATAATTCGATACAGTTCATCAATAAATTCTTGGTCAGTATGAATATGCTCCAAGAAATCAACAATCAAGACACGATCAAATTCATTATCTTTAAAAGGGGTGTGTCTTCCATCAATTTGGAATACATCATCTTTCACAAGGCTGCGAATACATTCGACCGTTTTTTCATCCAAATCAGCACTTTTCCAGTAGCCCCCTCTTTGCCGAAGCAGCAAACTGATGACGCCATTGTCAGAACCAATGTCTAGACAGGTTAATCCTTCTGTTTTTCCTAAATAAGCCGTTAAGGCTTTAAATTTATTTTGCTTGAGAACCGATTTTTTAAAAAGTAATACAGGCCAGTTTTTAGACATTTTTCTCTACTTTATGAATCTTTTAAAAAATACTTTCATTTCTTGAAGTTCAGTTTCTATCTTTTCAAAGTTCCATTTAAGTTCCTGTCCCATGGTCTCAGCACACACTTTGAGCACGTGATCCGTCGGCTTTCCAGCCGACCCCAATTCTGTTCGTCTTAAAACAACATCGCTTAATTTCTGAGCCATTTCCTCACGAACACTATAAAGGACCTGGGCTTTAAGCAGTCCGTCATGACCCATTGTTTCTCCACCTAAAAGGGAAAGGACTTTGTGATAAATAGATCCATAATTAAAAACAAGGGAAGATATCAATGAGGTATCTAACCCGAAGGAGCGCTTTTTAATTTCCCCGGTCAAAAAATCTTCGAATTTTTCTATATCTCCACCCTCGATTCGTGTAAAGGCTGATAAAGACTTCGGAGGTTTTTCTCCCCAACATTCAAAAACATGATCCACCACCTTTTTAGCCACATCTCGAGCTGTGGTATATTTAACCCCCATCACAGAAATGAGACCTTTAATCCCATCTACGCGATGATCGATGATGTGATATTTCTTTTGAATCCGAACCTCTCCAGATCGACTCTGATGATCCATGATTGAATTTGGAAGGAAACCTTGATGGAGAAAGGAAATATCCTCCATTTTAAGTTTTGCATCAGGACAGGCTTCATTAAAATCATCTAGAAATTTCTGAATTTCTTCTGTCGTCACTTGAAGATCATCTGGATTCCCATTAAAAGGGGAAAGGGCCGTTCCCACCACGGAATGATCTCGCCAGGGGGTGACAAAAAAGAGGCGTGTTCCCTTATTCAAAAGATTATCTTTATCTTGATAGGGGTTTTTCCCATAAATTCCAACAGCATATTTTTCAAAGAGCGGACGTGTAATCACATTAAAAGATTTAATGAGCGGAAATTGCACTTGCCGATAATGATCTAAAAGCGATAAAACGTGATAGAGCCAGGGTCCTGAAGTATTCACAACCATTCGAGCCCGGACCGGAAAACACTCTCCCCCCAATAGGTCTTTACACTCAACGCCAGCCACGGCGTCTTTTTCCTGAATAAACCCGATAACCTTGACATAGTTGGCGCATTGAGCCCCTTTCTTCTCGGCTGATTTTAGAAGAGAAATCACCAGACGCTCTGAATTATAGACCGAGGCATCATAAAAAACGCCCGCCCCTGTCAATCCCTCTTGAGGAAGCAAAGGGAGAAGTCTAAGTGCTTCATTCCTTGAAAATGACTTTCCACACGGAATTTTTTTTTCAGGGTCCGACAATGAATTACGATTAAAACCAATAAAATCGTAAATATTTAAAGCCAATTTCAGAAGTTCTTTTCCCCGCATCCCATGCCCATAAGTGGGAATCAAAACGGGCAGGGGATGGATCAAATGGGGGGCAATCCGCATTAAATTTGTTCTTTCTCGAATGGACTCCCGCATCCTTTTAAAATCGCCATGCTGTAAATACCGAAATCCTCCATGGATGATTTTCTGGCTATTGGCGGAAGTGGCCCCTCCAAAATCTTGTCTCTCGACAAGAGCAACCGATAGACCCCGTAGGGCAGCGTCCCAGGCTGTAAACGCCCCGTAAATCCCCCCTCCAATCACCAGGAGGTCATAGAGAGAATTTGTGATTTGAGATAGATTTCTTTTCAAAAGAAAATCTCCATCATTTTTTAACGACCTCGATATTGTCCACCCAAAGCTCGGTATTGCCCTCAAACTTAATCACAAATTCAAGGGGCCCATCATGATCCACATTAAAATTTAATTTAAAAGGCTCGTATCTCCAGGATGTATTAAATTGTCTTACAGCAATCCATTTTTTTGAAATAATTTTTTCATGATCTGACCGAATCAAAAGTGTCGCAACCCCCTCATGAAGTTTGGCTTCTCGACTCAAAGGTAACTTCAACCAAAAAATGGCCTCATAGCTGCCTTTAGAATAATAAGGGTTTAGGCCATTCATTAAATCACGTTCAAAACCGTCTTTATCTACACGTACCGCCTCTTGACCCGAGGCTGTTTCATCCGAAACAATTTCGCCCTGATGAAATAATTCCTCAGCTTCGAAAATTTCCTTTGACCCTTCTAAAGCCTGAAAACCCATTGCAATGCGATCCACCCAAACATTGCCCATTCCATGATAAAAAATTCTGGGTTCAATCTCACTGTAGCAAGGTAATTTGAAGTCAAGAGTAAAGTCTTTAAATGTCTTTTCTCCAGAAAAATCTTTTGAGCTGATCGGCCTTGTGACAAGGAGAATATCTCGACTCTTATCCCAAATCTGTAAATCGAGAAGTCTCTCATGAAAACCGGTAACGTCCGTCTTGATGCTGAAAAAGGCTTGGTAAGAACCTTGAGGAAATGCCTTTGAACGTCCAAAAATCCACTCTCCCTTTCCCTTGGATGGATCAACATAAAGTGAAGATCCCTGTGAAGCCTCTTCCATTAAAACTTCTTTCCCTAAGAGTCTTTTCAAATCTTTCACTTCAAGAATAGAAAGAATAGGATTCGTTCGAGTTTGAATTTTTTCAAAATTGGGTTGATCTAATACCTCAAAAAGATACATCCCCCCCTGGGAACGGACCCACTTTAAGCATCCAGATTCCTTGAGTCTCATCGTGGTAAAGTGAGGAGGAAAAGGGCTGACCTTTCTGGGAAAAGCTTCTTCATGAACCACCACAAAGCCTACATTCCAATTCTTAAGGAGCTTCCAAATGTCACGGTTCATCTCTCCCACATTCATCGGAGAAAGGGGTTTAAAAACATGTTCGATATACGCTAGAGAAATCGCGGGGCGATAACCATTCAGCATGGGTAAACGATAGCGTGTCGCATAATATTGATAAATAGAAGACCAGGAACTTTCCCCTGGCCAAATAGGAAGTTCCAAAATTCTTCTGCCTTGTAAATGCTGTTGAATATATTCATAAATAGGCTGAGTCTTCGGCATTAAGCTGATGCCAGGGCCGTGAGAAGGAAGATAATCCAATCCCACAGCCAATAAACAGGAGGCTGTAATCCATTTTGAATTTCGCCCAATCATTTTAAAAAGAACCTTTAAACCGAAGGATGAAAGCAATGCCAAGAAAAAAAAGCTTAAGTAAAGAATCCGGGTAGGGACTCGAACATAACTAAGATGAGGAACATTGGCATAAAATAAATTATAGAGAGGAAGCGTCGGCCCCAAGGAAAGGCCGTAAGTTAAAAGAAAGAGCACTCCCAACACTCCAAAAACCGCACGATCCCTTCGACTCCCTTTGACACGTAAAAAAGGAAAATAGATTAAAATTCCAATGAGACCTAAGATGATAGTCCATAGACCCGGATAAATGAAAAATTCTCCATTCTCATTAAAACGTTGCCAAATATCCCTGAAATGGGGAGAGTAACCCTTAATGACTGAAAGAGCACGTCCTTCAGCCACGACCGATTGATTGAGTTTGCTGTATTTTTCAAAAAAAAGCCAACTGATGAGAATGATTGCAGGAATACTAAAGGCAAAAAAAACTTTAATGCGATCTCTGATCACCCAAATTGCAAATTTCTGAAAAATGATTCTTCTCCACTTTAAAAGATAATAAATCTTCATGGCAAAAATTCCCCCGAGGCATAAAGGAAAAAGTTTTGAAGCAAAACCAGGAATTTCAATATCAAATTGAATCAGATAGAGCGGTAACAGGATGAAGGGTAGATACGTTAAGGCATCTTCTTTTAAAGCACTTGAAAAATCTTGATGGCTCATCCGTGAATAAATTCCGCTATAAATGAACCAAAAAGAGATCATCCAAAAAATTCCTAGCGGAACAAAAGCCCAGACCCATAAAGCTTCAATACGACGCAGACACCACAAACTCAAGAATAATCCGAAAAGACCTCCTAAAAATGAAACCCCTATTGCATAAGGAAACATTTTCCTACTTCTAAAAATTGTTTTTTTTGATTGGGGATCTTTCCAAGAAGAAGACCTCTTCCATTGAATTTGGAAAAGAGGAAGAATCAGAAAAATTCCTAAGAAAAGCGGCATATAATAAGCCACATGTAATTCATCTAGACCCAATCCTAAAAAACAAAGCCCTGAAGCAAGCCCCCATCCCCAACTTTTTCTTTGAATGCCAAGGATATAGAAATAAATCACATACGGAATCAGAAAATGCATAAAGCCACCTGGTTGTCCCCCAAAAAGATGGGCAACACGATAGGGATACAAGGCATAAATGGTCGCTCCAAGCAAAGCAGCCCCCCCCGATCGGGTGAGGTGTCTGGCCAAATAAAAAAGACCTAGTCCTGATAAGGGAAAGGTCGCTAAGATTAATAAGTTATAGCCTGCGATATCCCCAAATAAAATTGCAAAAAGAGAAAAAAAGAAAGAAAGTGGAATGTACTGAGTATTGAAATGATTCTGCATTCCATAAACAGGGAGATTGAGCTGATACGGGTCTTTAAAAAACGGGGTAGGGTGAAGCAGAGCGTCTTTAAAAAGCCACA
>JACOUC010000078.1 GCA_016178055.1 Chlamydiota bacterium
CCTTCCCTCTGGCTTCACTCGGTTCGTTGCCTCTCCAAGTGCAGAGTTCAGTTCTGAGTCGGTGGTTAGCCTTTACTCAGGCTCCTTATTTCGGCTTGCTTTTGTTGGCTTGCTTGGCGCACTGAACCTTAAACTTTGAACCTTAGACTGTATTAAATGGAGCGGCGGATGGGATTTGGCGCCTACGGTTTCGGCCTTGAGGCCTCAACCTCCGGTCGTCCAGCCGACGCTCATAGTTGTCGCAAACCTGCCACCGGCAGGTTTGCAATATGCGCCTGCTACGCATCGGCGCTTTCGCGTCTCCCCTCAAATCCTCACTTGTTCCAGTCAAAACCCCTCAAGCTTCCTTCGCTACTGTTCAATACAAAGTTGGAGCGGCGGATGGGATTTGAACCCACGACATCCTGCTTGGCAAGCAGGCATTCTACCCCTGAATTACCGCCGCAAATCAATTTCGGATTTCGGATTTCGGATTGCGAAATTTTAGATTGATTTATTTAAAATCTGAATTTCGCATATCCAAAATATCCAAATTTTAGATTTAAAAATAAACGATTCCAAAACTCCGCAATCCGCAATCTAAAATCCGAAATAATGTTGCGCCATGTAGGGATCGAACCTACGACCCACTGATTAAGAGTCAGTTGCTCTACCAACTGAGCTAATGGCGCATATCAATAAAATCAAAATCATGTTCGAACAAGGTGAAAATAATATCAAGCCCAAATCGAAAAGGGTAGTTGAATTTTGAAAAAATGTCTTCTATGATGAATGTCTGTTTTATTAGCCGCGGTGGCGGAACTGGCAGACTTGTCCCCCCACCCATTTTATGACCCTATTTTCACCATGCCCGCGTGGCGGAACTGGCAGACGCGCACGGCTTAGGACCGTGTGGGGAAACCCATAGAGGTTCAAGTCCTCTCGTGGGCAAAATGGGTGGGGGATACCGCAAGGTGTGTGGGGTGTAAGGCAAGTTGATCTCTCTCCCTTCTCATCTCCTTCCTAAAATTCGAGAATGCTTCAAAATTATTTCTTTTAATCTGAATGTTAAATAAATGGGGATAGAGATAAGCTGATAATCCAATTTGCCACTATTCGGTAGGAGAACCGAATGCTCCTCAACCTTGAGGGGGCCATTGTAAAGACGAATTCCAACGTGATGAGAACTTCTCAATAAAAATTGGTGAAGTGACTTGAGAGAACCCTGGCTCCCTGATTTAACCTCCAATGGGATGAGTGTATTCTCAACCGGCAGTACAAAATCCAACTCTGAGGAAGCCCCTTTCTCCTCACGGATCCAGAAAAAAAGCGCATTCCTTTGGTAACAATCGAGCGCCATGAGCTCCTGACCTACAAATGCCTCCGAGAGCCCCCCTCGATAGGAGGGATCAACGAACTGTTCATGAATCTGGTCCTTTGTAAGATGGAGTGCCGCAATACAAAGCCCAATATCAAGAAAGAGCGCCTTTGGAGCAGCTTTTGTTTTTTTAACAAGAGGCGGGGCAACTTGAGTGGTTGGAAAAATCCTCTCAATCAGCATGGCCTCATGTAAAATATCAAAAGCCCTTGAGATCTCCTTCGAGTGGGCATTGGCACCTGCCAACTTGGAATATGTGATACGGCTCCCAACCTCAAACGGAATACGATCCCAAACCAACTTCAAGTGTGTCGCCTCTGCCCCTTTAGAATATTTTGAAAAATCCTCCTTAAATGAGGAAACAAGGGTTTCATGATATTGTCTAACAGCAACGAAACTGCGCTCTTTTATATACTCATTCACAGCCTCAGGCATCCCGCCCACAACCATATAATCCGATAGAAGGTTAATGAACCTATCATGCAAAGGAGGTGGCAAAGACTTTTCAATGCCATATTCCCATAACGACTTGAGGAGAACCTCTTCGCCTGTCACAGACAAGAATTCATCAAAGGTGACCGGATATAAGTAAAGGAATTCAACTCTTCCAACGGGAAAGGACCAACCCTCAGTCTTCATTCGTACTTCCAGGAGAGAACCTGCACTGATGACATGAAGGTTGGGCATTTCTTCATAGAAATAGCGGAGGAGCTTTATTGCAGAGACAGAATTTTGAACCTCATCCAAAAAAAGGAGCGTCTCATGAGGGATCACCCTTTGATTTGAAATCCCTTCAATGCTCTGGACTACATCCTTTATATCTTTCACCTCAGAAAAAATTTTTTGGTTGACCTCTTTTTCCAAATTCAACTCGATGAAGTTTTTAAAACTTCTGGCAAATTTTCTCACAAGAGTGGTCTTGCCTGTTTGTCGAGCGCCACGAAATATCAGAGGTTTACGCCCTGATTTCGATTTCCATTTCAATAATTCCCGTTCAATTTTTCTCTCAAACATAGCATGATTATTCCTAAAGAATAGGTTCTTCGCAAGATAAAAATTACTAAAGAATAGGTTGTTTTAGATTATGTTTCTAATTTGAAACAATAGAAGCAAAAGACCCTTTACATATTACTCCTAATGTAATAACTTATAGGCATGTTTGAACGAGCAATTATAAAATACCTCGAAAAATGGAAAGACAGACCAGATCGAAAGCCTTTGATTTTGCGAGGTGCAAGGCAAGTTGGGAAAACGGTTAGCGTAAAGCTCTTTGCAGAGAAGCGCTTTAAGGATTTGATCTACCTTAATTTAGAAGACCCTGATCACGAACGACTTTTTCGCTCCCCTCTATCCTTGGAAGAGTTTGATAAAATCATCCAAATTAAATTTGGTAAAATTTTAAGAGAGGGAGAAACTTTACTTTTCATTGATGAGATTCAGAATGCTCCTTTTTTAGCGAAGTTATTGAGATTTTTCTATGAAAAACGTCCCCTCCTTCATGTGATCGCCGCGGGGTCTCTTTTAGAAGTCAAACTTCACAAAGAAGAAATCTCTTTTCCCGTAGGGCGAGTGGAATATGCTTATCTTTATCCCCTTAATTTTTTTGAATATTTAGAAGCTAAAAAAGAGGACCGTCTCCTTCATTTCTTAAATCATTTTTCGTTCAAGGAAAATATACCTGAAGCCATTTCCCAGATGGCTGAAAAATTTTTTGAGGAATATCTCTTCGTGGGAGGAATGCCCGAGGTTGTACAGCACTTTGTAGAACATCAAAATTTTTCTGACCTCGACCGTCTCTATCACGCCCTTCTAACATCCTATGCCGAGGATACTCACAAATACGCATCCCTTGCCAAAGTCAAATACTTGGTTCACTGTCTTGAAACGGCACCCCTCTTTGCAGGGCAATGCATCACCTATGAAAATTTTGGAGGTTCCCATTTTAGAAGCCGTGAAATGGGAGAGGCATTAGAAACCTTAGAACAGGCCATGCTCCTCCATCGAGCGATGGCAACCCATCAATCCTCTCTTCCGCTAACTGTAAAAAATAAAAAACCACCCAAACTTCTCTTTCTTGACGTTGGACTAGTCAACTACCGACTTGGACTCAGGGAAAAATTAATTCCTTTTGAAACCATGAACGATTTCTACCGTGGAAAAATTTCTGAACAAGTTGTGGGACAACATCTCTTAAGTTTGGACGAAAGAGCACAAAACCGTATGCTCTATTGGTATCGCGAACATCCTGGCAGCTCAGCTGAAGTAGATTTTGTAATTGTGGCTCAAGGGAAAATCATTCCCATTGAAGTAAAATCAGGTAAAACGGGTCGATTGCGTTCTCTCAAAGAATTTGTTAAACAATCAGGAATAAAAAAAACGGTCAGAGTCTATCGAGGACCTTTCCGAATTGAGGAAGTGAGTATAGAAGGGGTAAATTTTAAACTGATCTCTCTCCCTTTTTATCTTCTACCCAGAATCCGAGAATGCTGCGAGAACGTTTAACTCCAATTCGTTACATCATCCCCACTTCCATTGTCATTGACCCCATTGGGACCTATAGAATAGAGCTCAAATTTATTCAAAGAAGGATTATGGGTTGGAATTTTATGATAAATCAAAATCTGCTTCCCATCAGGGTTTTGACTTGTTTTATTTTCCCAGGGATCAATGATTTCTTTCGTTGGATCATCCCCAAACCCATCCCCGTCAAAATCACAAGAAGACTTATCTGCAACCGCTCTTAGTTCCTCTCCTTTAAATCTCATATAAGGGCCAGCGTTGACCGAACTATTTCTCCCTCTGATAAAGGTCGCTCCCAAATAGTAATAGAGACATTCGGCTGAGCTTGGATTTGAAAGATTGAGAAGAGAATTATCGGGAGGATAGTCTCCGAAATCATCGGCATACATTCTGAGGGCTGCACTGATGGAATCCATGAGAACATGAACTTTAGACAATTTCACCTTGCCACGAGCCTTGAGCACCGCCCCCAAAAGGAGGCTCATGATAACCCCCATAATGGATAAAACAATCAAAACTTCGACGAGGGTAAAGGCTTTTTTTCTTTTCACAATTGTCACCACCCCCATGTTACATCGAAACCCTATAATAACGAAAACCAAAATTCAAAAATCAAAATGACAATCCAAAATTCAAAATTTTTCCATCCAATGGCATTGGGAACATTTTGGATTTTGGTCTGTCATTTTGGATTTTGATATTTGATTTTTGGATTCTCACAATTGCTCTTTCGCCATTTCTAGCGTACAGCGTTTAGCGTAGAGCGTATAGAAAAAAGTGGGCGACCTAGATTCGATTGGTCTCACACCTTCAAAAGCTTCAAAAACTCCTTCTCATCCAAGACCTTAACCCCCAAAGAGTTTGCCTTCTCAAGTTTTGAGCCTGGTTCATTTCCTACCACCAAAAAATCTGTCTTTGTACTGATGCTTGAGCTAACTCTTCCCCCTAATTTTTTAATGAAGGCCCCTGCTTCTTCCCGAGAAAATTTTTCGAGGGTGCCGGTAAGAACAAAAGTTTTCCCCTCTAAAAAAGAATCTTTTTTCCTTAACGCAAGCTCGGTATCGACCCAGTTAAGTCCAAAGTTTTTTAACTGGGAAAGCGTTTTCAAATTTTCTTTCGTTTGAAAGAAGGAAATAATGCTCTGGGCCATGACAGCTCCAATCTCGTGAATATTTTGCAAATCTTCAAAGGAAGCCTGTATGAGGGCATCCATGTTCTTATATTGAAACGCGAGAATTTCTGCGGCATGAATCCCTACATGACGAATCCCTAAACCAAAAATCAATCGATGAAGCGATCGTGTTTTACTTTTTTCAATTCCATCTAAAATATTTTGAGAAGATTTTTCACCCATTCTTTCAAGCGACAAAAAGTCAGAATTTTTTAATCGATAAAGATCCGCTACATTTTTCACTAACTGTCCATCGACCAATTGTTCAACCAACGCGGTTCCCAACCCCTCAATATCCATGGCTTTCCGTGAGGCAAAATGTTCAAGACTGCGTTTGAGTTGAGCCGGACATGAAAGATTTTCACACCGAAGAGCCACCTCATCTTCCAAATGAACCACCTCGCTTTGACATTCAGGGCAATGGTTGGGGAACTGAAAGGGTTGAGCCTCTTTCGGACGCCTTTCTAAAAGAACACGGGTGACTTTAGGAATCACCTCTCCCCCTTTTTCAATGGCAACGGTATCTCCAATGCGAATATCCTTGCGTTTAATTTCGTCTTGATTATGGAGGGTGGCCCGACTGACCGTACTGCCGCATAATTCAACCGGTTCCAGAATAGCGACAGGCGTCAGTGTGCCGGTTCTTCCCACTTGAACCACAATGTCTTTTAAAAGTGTCTTGGCCTCTTCAGCCTGGTATTTATAGGCAATCACCCAACGGGGACTTTTCGAAGTGGACCCTAATAAATCTTGAAGTTTAAGGGAATTCACCTTAATCACCATTCCATCAATGTCAAAGGCGAGTTCTTTTCGCTTTTTGTTCCACTCATGACAAATCTTAATAACCGATTCAATAGAAGAAGCCGCCTGATAGCCCTCGACGACTCGAATTCCACAGGATTGAAGCATTCTTAAAACTTCCAGATGAGTTTGAAATCCCCCCCCCTTAACGAGGCCGATCCCATGAGCAAAGAATTTTAACGGACGCTCGGCCGTTAAACGCGGATCCAAAAGTTTGAGAGATCCGGAAGCGGCATTTCTTGGGTTTGCAAAAGTCTCTTCCCCTTTTTCAATACGATCCTGATTCAGTTTTTCAAAACCCTTGTGATCGAAGTAGACTTCGCCCTTAACTTCCAGAACGGATGGGATATTTTTTCCCTGAAGCTTAAGAGGAATCGATCGAAGCGTCTTCAAATTTGCAGTAACATCATCCCCCATCAAACCATCACCTCGAGTGAGCCCTCTTTTAAAGAGGCCTTCCTCATAGCGTAACACCACGGCTAATCCGTCAATTTTAAGTTCAACAACATAATCAATTTTTTCCTGGGGAAAAACCTTTTGAATCCGGTGATGAAAAGAAAGAATCTCATCAGGGCTATAAGTATTTTCAATACTCAGCATGGGGATTGAATGGCGAACAGGCTGAAAACCTTTGATAAGGCCCTCTCCAACTCTTTGGGTGGGAGAATCTGACGTGATAAGATTTGGATACTTTGTCTCCAAATCTTTTAATTCTTGTATCAATAAGTCATATTCATAATCACTGATAACAGGGGCATTCTCTATAAAATATTTTCGATCATATCCTAGAATTTTTTCGCGGAGGTCTTTAATATTTTTGGAAACTTCGTTGAAGGATGAATGGGATTCCTTCATTTGATATCCCACATTTAAGCACTTTTAACAATGGGTTCCGCCTCTATTTGGACAAGGCGTCCTTTTGCCTCAGATAAAATATAATGGGGAATCGCTCGAAAAAGCGTCAATTCATAATCCGAAGGGAATCGATCCACTTCATCAATGGCCGATTGACAAAGTCCCGAAATTACTTTTAAAGTTTCAGGAAAACCCTGCCCTCGGGAAAGAAGACCCTGAATTTGAATAAAAGAAAGATCTGATTTTTTTTGCATAATCAGATTTTCTAATTGCTGCCTTTCCTGGAAGCCCAGCCGAGCTAATAAATGAATGAGCGGAAGCGTTAATTTTCCTTTTTTAAGATCCGTACCCAGCGTTTTTCCCTCTTTTAAAGAACTCCCCGTAAGATCCATAATATCATCCCCAATCTGGAAAGCCTGGCCTAGAAAATCTCCATACCTTCTCATTCCCTCAATCCAAATAGGTTTTGCTCCCGATATAATCGCACTTCCCTGACAACACGAAGTAAAAAGAACCGCAGTCTTTTTACGAATCATTTCAAAATATTCTTCTTCTTGAAACAACGGATTACCGGCAGAACGAATTTGAAGAAGCTCTCCTTCACAAATATCCTTTGTTGTTTCTGAAATAAGTTCGAAGAGAATGTTGGACTTGAGAGAGGAAAGCAGCATGAAGGCCCTTGCAAAGAGATAATCGCCTAATAAGACGGACGTGGTATTTCCCCACTGGGCATTGACACTTTTACGATGACGACGTGTATCTGCCTCATCCAAAACATCATCGTGAAGAAGCGTAGCCGTATGGAGAAGTTCCACGATCACTGCAAGCAAGATGTGATCATGACTTAAAGTCCCAAACGCCTTCGCGGACGCTAAAATAAGAATCGGACGAAGCCTTTTACCCTGATCTAAAGTAATGTGCTGGGCTGCCTCATTGATAAAATCAAATTTTGAGGAGCTCACCTCACGAAGAATTAATTGCTCTACTTCAGAGAGAGGCTCTACTAAAGGTTCAATGAGTTTTTTAATTTCTAAAAGCGTCGTCATATTTAAACAATATACTTAAAGAGAATTTTTTTAGAGAGAAATTTGTCCAAACCAAATACCCGACCTGCTCCTGTTACCACGATAACGAAAAGGTTAACAAGAATCATCCCAAATCTCCACACCTCTTCTGGACTTCCTTCCCCTAGATAATAGTTAATATAAAGAAGTATTCCAAAAATAGCTGCAAGCCCTGAAAGAAATCCTAAAATTAAACTCAAGCCCACGTAAAACTCACCAATCGCCGTAAGATAAGCAAAAAATTTGGCATGAGGAAGAACATAGTTATTTAAAAAGCCTTCATACCATGCAAAATTCGTATGATGAGCCCAACGGGAAACCAGCCTCGAAAATTCGCCTAGATAAGAAGCCGTAAATTTATCAATACTCGTATGAATAAAATAGGCACCCATATAAATTCTTAAGAGGGCTAGCCAAGTTGTTTTGCCCGACCCAGATTTTGTATTGGAAGCACCTTCTGCTACACTCTTCGCCATGTCTCACCTTTTTTTTAGTTACCCGTAACGGGTTACCGGTTACCCATTATCAGTGGAATGAAGACATCTATAGAACCACAGGGACTAGGGGTTGTCAATTTGTTTTGACCTTGTTTCAACTTGGTTTAGCCTTGCGTTTAGAAAGCTAGACGATTAGAATGCACATTGCGCTTACAACTCATAAGTTCTATGTAAAGGAGGACGGGATTCGATGAAAAAATTTTGGCTAGGACTTATTCTATTTTCTTTTTTATTACCCATTGCTATTGCTGAGGATCGAGCTCAATCAATGCAAGATGCCTTGGGTCGAGCTTTTCAAGCCGTCAAAGCAAAAAATCATGAGGAAGCCGTTCAATTATTTGAAAAAGCAGGGCAGTTGGCCATCCAAATCAGTGAATGGAAAGGGTGTTTAGATGCAGGGAATGCCCTTCTTAAATTGGGCGAAGCCAATCAATCTCTTTCCCTTTTTGAGTCAGCCCTTCCAATCGCTCAAAAACAAGGAGATTGGAGAATTTTTGTCGCATCGGGATATGCCCTGGCTAGCCTTCCCCAAAATCTTAACGCAAAAGATAAAGCGATCCATTCATTTATATTGGCCGCTCAAGCAGCCAAGCAAAAAAAAGATTGGATGGGCTTAACAGAAGCTGCCAATGGGCTTAATCATTTAGAAAATCAACCTGCGGCTGTTCAAGCCCTGAATGACGCACGAGAAATTGTTCAAGAAACAAAAAGTTTGAGGGGGGCTCAAGTGCTTGCCGAGCTTTATCAAAAGAGCGGGCTCCCCAATGAATCTCAACAGATGAAAATAGCGAAAGAGGAATTTGCCCGAATTCAAGGCCATGCTGAACAAAGTCAAATAGAGCCTCCCCCTGGTTGGAATCCAGTCGGTGAAAGTGTTTCAAGACCTCCAGTACCCAATATCGAACAGCAAAGAATGGCCAGACAATCTGCTGACAAAGATATTGAGGAAAAGAATCAATGGATTGTCCAACAAAAGCAGCTTGAGCTCGAAAAAGAAAAAATGGCCAGTCAATACAGCGGCTATTATTACTATCCTTACGGTTACGACTCTTACACCTCTTATGAGCCTTGGGGCTGGGACCTCTTAATCCCGTGGGCTGATTATTATGGCAGTTCCTACGTCTATACGGATGGGTACTACCACTACTCTGGGGATTATGTGGGTTTTGGCTTTGCCTATGGCTATTCAGATGGTAACAGCTTTTTTGGTGTCAGCCTTCAGGTGTATGATTAAAATATGATTAAAAATTTTTAAATAGCTTCTGTCACACCTTTAATAGCTCGATAAGTCGCATCTAAAAGTTTTAGAAGCTCCTTTTGCCGAATGGCGAGAGGTGGCATGAGAACCATCACATTACCCAGAGGCCTTAAAATCACCCCTCTTTTGCGAAGGTCCTGACACACCCGAATTCCCATTTTTTCTTTGAGTGGAAACTCTTGATAGGGTTTTTTAGATTTAACGAGTTCAATCCCAATCATCATACCGCATTGTCGGATTTCTCCTACATGAGCGAGCTCATTCAATCGTGAAAGTTCTTTCTTTAAGAAAGAAATATTTTTCTCGACCCTCTCCAGTAATTTCTCCTTTTTAAATAATTTAAGATTTTGAAGGGCCACCGCACAGGCCAAGGGATTCCCGGTATAGGTATGACCATGAAAAAAGGTTTTGAATTCTCGATATTCCCCCAAAAAAGCATTATAAATTTTTTCCTTTACCAAGGTCGCAGCCAAAGGAAGATAACCTCCTGTGATTCCCTTGGCCACAGCCATGAGATCAGGCGTGACATTTTCCTGTTCACAAGCAAACATTTTCCCTGTCCGCCCAAATCCGGTGGCCACTTCATCCACAATCAAAAGAAGATCATAACGATTACAAAGCGCTCGAACGGCTTTTAAAAAGCCTTCGGAATGGATCAACATTCCTGCTGCTGCCTGAATTAAAGGCTCCATCACAATGCCAATGATTTGTCCTTGATAACGCCGAATCACATTTTCCATTTTCTGGATTAACTTTTTAATGCCTTCTCTCCCTTTAAAAAAATAAGGGGAAGGGAAACGAATCACATCAAAGAGAAGTGGTTTAAAGGCTTGATGAAAAAGCTCCATTCCGCCCACACTGACGGAACCTAAAGTATCGCCATGATATTCCTCGCGAAAACTAATAAATTTTGTTCTTTTTGAATTTGGATCTAGATGCTTCCAATATTGATAAGCCATTTTAAGAGCGACTTCAACCGCTGTTGAGCCATTATCCGAATAAAAAACTTTTGTGAGTCCTTGGGGAGCTATTTCAATCAACTCTTCCGCCAGTTCAATGGATGGAACATTGGCTAGCCCCAAAAGCGTGCTATGAGCAATTTTCTTGAGCTGTTTTTGAAGAGCTTGATCTAATTCTTTTTTTCGATGCCCATGCACAGTGACCCAAAGCGATGAGACTCCATCCAAATAGCGTTTGCCCTCTGTATCAAAAAGATAGGGCCCCTCCCCACGTTCAATCACCAAAGGATTTTCTTTTCCCCAATCCTTCATCTGGGTAAAGGGGTGCCAAATGTATTGACGATCAAGCTGCTGAAGCTGATGTGTGTTCATCTTTCTTGATTTTTCCAATGATTTCCAGAACCTGATCCAAATGCTTCTGAGTATGACTGGCCATGAGACTCAAGCGAATGCGACCCTTACCTTCTGGAACCGTTGGAGGACGAATCGCTGGAGCAAAGGTTCCCTGTTCTTTTAGAAAATCCTCTACGGCCAAAGTTGCTCGATCATCCCCAATGATGATAGGAATAATAGGAGTAAACTCTCCTGAAGATTCGAGACCCCTTTTCTTTAATCCCTCAAAAAAATATTCTGTATTTTTTCTTAAAAACTGAAGTGGGCTATTTTTCCCCTGAATCATTTCAAGTGCTTTTAGGGCACTGGCACAAACCCCTGCTGGCAAAGCTGTCGTGTAAATAAAACTTTTTGATTTATTGCGAAGATAGTCGATGGTTTCTCGCTTTCCTCCAATAAAACCTCCAAGAGAACCTAAAGCTTTACTCAGAGTTCCCATCACAACATCCACTTCTCTTGGATTGATTGAAAAATGTTCAAGAGCTCCTTTGCCTGTTTTTCCAAGAACTCCTGTAGCATGCGCCTCATCAATCATCAGATGGGCATTGTATTTTTGACAAAGATTTAAAATTTCTTTTAAGGGAGCGATATCCCCATCCATGCTAAAAAGGGTTTCGGTAATCACCCATTTATTTTTAAAATTTTGGCTCTCTGCTTTTTTTAAAATTTCTTCTAATCGCTTGACATCTCGATGAGGATAAACCCATATCTTTGCCCTTGAAAGCTGTGCAGCCTCAATAATACTTGCATGATTGAATCGGTCTAAAATAATTAAATCGTCAGGTCCTATTAATGTAGAAATGGCCCCCAAATTAGCCATGTAACCCGTTGGATAAAGAAGAACCGCCTCAACCCCCTTGAATTTTGCCAGGGCATCTTCAAGGGCTTCATGAAAAACCGTATGACCACTGACCAATCTCGAGGCCCCAGCCCCAGTCCCAAACTGCCATGTGGCTCGAAGGGCCGCCCAACGTACACTGAAACGATGCGCCAAACCCAAATAATTATTCGAGGCAAAGTTAATCAATTTCTTTCCATTGATTCTTACAATAGGACCTGAAATTTTCTCTACCGTTTTAAAAGAACGATAGCGGTTTTTGCCTTTTAAAATATTGAGCTCTTCTTTTAAAGAATTCATTGTCATAAAGATCCGCCATAAAAATGAGCCCACAGTCTACGGTCCACAGTCCATAGAAATAAATAATTCCTCTAAAACCATCGACTATTGACCGTCGACTGTGGACTGTAGCCTATTTTCATCCACTTGAGTTAACAAGAACGAAAAGCAAAATAAACTTCTATACTTTCCTCACTAAAATCCCTCCCACATGTCCCCCAAATCCATAGGCAAGACACACAAAAGTTTCAATCTTTTTTTCACGACCCTCTCGGGCCGTATAATCTAAATCACATTCTGGGTCCGATTTTTCCAAATTCAAAGTTGGAGGAATAAATTGATGTTTCATTGCCAAAAGCGACACAATGAGCTCTAAGGCTCCACTGGCCCCAACCACATGTCCTGTAAACGGTTTAGTCGCACTCAAAGAAATTTTTTTAGCCTCTCTACCAAAAAAAATTTTTAGCCCCCGTGTCTCAACTCGATCATTCCAGGGCGTCCCCGTTCCATGAAGATTGATATAATCTATTTTTTCTTTCGCCATCCCAGCTTTTTCAACAAGATTTTGCAACGCCTTTGCAACACTGTTCCCGCTTTCATCCATTTTGAGAGGATGATATAAATCAACTCCATTATAAACGCTCAAGATTTCCCCATAAATTTTTGCGTCTCTTTTAAGAGCATGTTTAAAAGACTCTAGAACAAGAACAGCGCATCCTTCCCCTAAAACCGTTCCAGATCGATGCTGATCAAATGGCCTTAAGAGTTGAGAAGGCTCATTCGTAGAAGAAAATTTAGCCATCATCCCCGAGCGTTGATAACCCTGAAGTAAAAAGGGATGAAGAACTGAATCACTGGCTCCTGCTAAAACCAAATCAGCCCTACCCTCCCTAATCCATCGAGCCCCCCATTCCACAGAATGAAGACCGGTTGCACAGGCTCCAACCAAATTCAATGCCGGACCCTGCGTTTGAAGCATAGAAATCAAAAAAGCATTCACTTGATGAAGAGAAAAACCGTCTTTCCCTTCCAACCAACGACAAACGTCCCCTTTACTCGTACTCACTGTTAAACCCACACGAGTCGGATCCATCGTCTCCAAATTGACTTGGGCATCTTGCAAGGCTTGAGAGCTCACTTGAAAGGCCCACTCTCGAGTTAAATGATCACGCCTATCCTCCGTCACAATCCCCGCTGGCCATTCAAATCCATTCTCACGAAACCATCGTATCCCGGATCGGCCCTGAACAATCGCCTCCCATACCTCATTTTGGTTCCGTCCAATCGCCGTTAAAAGCCCTACCCCTGTAATCACCACACGGGAAGGATAAGGAGAAATTTTCATAGGACTATTTCCATTATTCGTATTGAATAAGCGGGTGGCCCAAATCTGGGGCCCTTCCGCCCGCAAGATCTCAGTGGACGAAGGAAAAGGCACTCTACTCTCACTCTATCTTGAATTTCTTCTTATCCTGCAGAAAATATTTATCCGGACCCTTGTCGCTGGAACCACGAGATCTGAGGACGGAAAGGTCAGATTTGGGACAGGACCCGCCGACCTCTTCCAACTTACCTTTAATAATTAAAAACCCTGTCTTCCAGACTAAACACCTCCCCCGTCATAGCATGAAGTTCTGTAATCGCTCTAATCGACTCGGCCACATCCCTCAAAGACCTCTCCGACTTATTTCTCATAACATCCATCCCCTCCGTCATCCGAGTGGGTAAAAGTCCGGGAATCACCGCATTCACCTGAATATTTTTAGACCTGAGCTCTAGAGCTGCTACCTTTGTCAAAGCAAGAAGAGCTGCCTTTGACACCGCATAATTTGATTGCCCCCGATTTCCCGTCATTGCCACACGAGAAATAATATTGATGATATGTTTAGAAAAATTTCTCTCTTGCGATGGATTGGATTCCATCAGGGGAAGGACTCCCTGAATGCAATCAATAGGCCCCTTCAGATTGACCTGCATCACCTCATCCCAATCTTCCGACTTCATTAAAATAACATTTTGATCTCGAGTAATAGCTGCATTGTTGATTAAAACATCAACGACGACGCCTTCTTCTTTGAGAAAAGCAAAAAAAAACTTTACCTCTTTTGAATCTCCAATATTCACTTTAAAAAACTGGACATGCTGTCCTCTCATTTGAGCATTTTCACTCAAGATTTTTACTTCAGAATCTGACTGTCGATAAAGACCTATCACTTGATCGGCTTCCCCCGCAAAAACTTGAACCAATTCTGCCCCAAGCCCTCGCGAAGCACCGGTGATTAGGATGGTTCTTCGTATTTCGTTAATCTTCATTATCGCCACCCTCTTATTTCGGGCCACACAAGTGGACAAAAATCAAAATCCAAGTATCAAAATGCAAAATGACAATCCAAAACTCAAAATTTTTCCATGCGACGACATTGGGAACATTTTGGATTTTGATCTGTCATTTTGATTTTTGATATTTGATTTTTGGATTTTCATAATTGTTAAGTCTTTTTTAAGCAATGGTTAACATTCGGGGTAAAAAAATTTGCTTCGTGTTAAGCCTTCTCCTCCACCTGAGTCGCGATATCAAGTTGATGAACCCCCATATTCCTTAAAATATCTAACACTTTTACCATCTGCCCATAAGAAACATCTGTATCTCCCCTCAGTAAAACAGCGATATCCCCTTTCTTTTCCCTCGCGGCACGAATCCTTTCGGCAAGATCAGTAAGCTCCAATACCTCACGGTTCCAATAAAGGACGCCCGTCTTTGATACACTTAAATTCACCACATCTTGAGGCGTGTCAACTTTTTGTGAAGAGGCTTCAGGCAAGTTAAGATCAATACCGGATTCAATCACAGGGGCTAAGAGAATAAAGACAATCAAAAGCACCATGGTCACATCGACCAGATTGGTCACATTAATATCGCTTACAACTTTGCGTGAATGACGGGGGGTCATCACACCACCTCAACGCATGACATATTTTTTTTCAACGGCCGAAAGAAATTCCGAAGAAAAATTATCAGTTTTAAGAGAAAGAGTATTAATTTTTGTTTGGAAAAAATTGTAGGCGATGAGGGCGGGTATAGCGACTAAAAGCCCAATGACCGTTGTAATCAAAGCCATGGCAACACCTGGAGCTACAGCACTGATACTCGCCGTGCCCTTTCGGCTGATTCCCACAAAAGCAATCATAATCCCCCAAACCGTTCCTAAAAGACCTAGCAGAGGTCCGACCGAAGAAGTGGTGGCTAAAACTGAAAGAGATTTTTCAAGATTCATCATTTCTTCTGACGCAGCTCGGGATAGATATTTCTGGAGACTTTCTAACTCCAAAATAGAGATTTTAGGAGAAACCGCCTTTAAAGGGCTGTTCGAGATCATTTCCGTACTCTTTAAAATATTTTCAAGCTCTCGACATCCAATTTTATAGACCTTGACCAGAGGGGAGGGATCTTCTCTCCTTACATAAGTGTTGCGAAATAAATTTAAGGGGTCGACATGGTTTCCACGAAATTTTTCTAAAAATCCCTGAGACCCTTTCTCAATCGAGCGAAGCAATTTAATTTTATTGAGAAAAACCGCCCAGCAATACACGGAAAGAAAGACCAAAATGAGAATAATAACAATGGCAACAAAATCCAAATGAATGAGTGAGCCCATAATACCCTAGCTTAAGAAGTGGACGATCCCAAAAAGAATAACCGCGCAAAAACCAAAGATAAAAAAAGTCTTCAACCCCTGTTTAAAAATCTGCTTCAACCCCTTTTGATTGATTGCAGCCCACACAAATGAAACCACACAAGAGATGTAAAAAAAGAGCAGAGTGTTTTTTAAGAAGCCTGCTGACATGAAGTTCGATCCTCTCGAATAACGTCGATGAGATGAATCAGAAGAAGTAAATTGAGTGAACCCGATACCAAAATAAAAGTTGTTCCAACTTCATGATAAGAAAAATGATGTGACAGCTGTTGCAATAAGTTTAACAAAAATGGAACCCCATTAAAAAACTTAACGGTGTAGGCAAGAACCGTGAGAATATTCATTTCTTCCCATAGAATTCCCCCTCCCAGCATCATCCCAACTCCATAAAGAGGAACAATAGCAAAAAAGAAAAATAAGCCTAACCCTTTCTTTCCCATATAAAAATGACCTAACCCTGGAAAAAGATAACCTAAGAAAAACGCAAATGGATAACTTTTTTCCATTCCAAACCCCTTCAATAACCATTCAGAACAGCTATTTAATACGCATTTTTCTGATTAGAAAGTGTCTTCAATATTATTTTGATATCGAACAGTATAGACCAATTCTCTAAATAATAAAGATCATATTTCAAGCGTTCTGAAATGGACGTATTCCCACGCAACCCATTGACTTGAGCCCATCCGGTCATGCCTGATTTGATCTTGTGACGGGACATGTAACGGGGAACTCGCATTTTGAATTCATTCACAAAATGAGGGCGTTCAGGCCGAGGTCCGACTAAACTCATTTCCCCCTTTAGAACATTCCACAATTGAGGAAGTTCATCCAAATTATACTTTCTTAAAAAACGACCCAGGCCTGTCCGTCGAGGGTCATCTTCGGTCGCCCAGACGGGGCCTGACTTTTCTTCTGCATCCACTCGCATGGTCCTAAATTTAACAAGGGTGAAAACCTTTCCATCTTCCCCCACTCTTTCTTGACGGTAAAAAATCGGCCCCCACGAATCCTTCTTGACCCATGCTGCAAGCAAAATAAACACAGGAAATCCAACTGTAAGACCCAAGATTGAACCCAGAATATCCACCCCCCTTTTCCAAAATCGATTCATTGTCTTTTCCAATGGAAACTGTTTTAATCCCAGTAACGTCACCCCATAAAAATTTTCAATCTCGACTTGGCTGGTCAACATTTCAAAAAGATTGGGAATCATTCGAAAATGAGCCATTTCTTTTTCACAATCAAAAATAATTTCAATAATTTTGCTCTGTTCTAACTCTGAAATGGTTAAAATAACTTCATCAACTTTTTTTTTGCTTAGAATTTGAGGAAGATCCGAAAGAGATCCTAAGATAGGAGCAAGATCCTTCTTAGAAAATTCATGTGAAGAATCAGAAAGAGCTCCAAGAACTTCATAAAATTCGCCATAAGCTTTTAAACCATTCATCACCTTTTCTGACAACTCATTTGTTCCAAGAACCAATACCCTTTTCTTAAGCCCTAAACGTTGGTAAAGAGAACGGTCTAATTTTTCAAGAAGTTTTCTCCCCATCAGAATAGTCAAACAGCATAAAAACCAAGCCACCACAACTAACATTCTTGAATAAGAAACATCACGATAAACAAAGGTAATAGCCATAAGAACCATCATTCCCAAACCTACTGCCTTAATGACTTGAGAAGATCGAACCCCACGAACAAGACCCTTTTTCCCGTACAAATTCATGGACTTGAAAATCAGCAGCATGACAATCGTTGCTGCAGGAAAGTTCTCTAGATAAAGGTGAAAAGAAGGAATTCCCCGAGTCACTTCTAAAAGGCCTGAATGAAACCGGATCCAAAAAGCCAAATAAAAAGTAAGGTAGAAGATTAACCCATCTACCAACACTTGCCCTATTCCCATTCCAAAATCAACCCATCGAGGCTTAGCCATAGAATGACTGTTAGTTCTAATACGTTATCTCTCACTCGTTAAAAGAAATATTATTTTTTCGGAAAAATTCTTTAAACTTTTGCTGAAAAATTTCTGTTCGAAATTGAAACGCATTTTGACGCAGAGCTTCTCTATCATAGGGTGTACCTTTAAATTTTTCAAGGGCTTGAACAAGAGCATTTGGAGTCTGATCATCAAAAAAGAGTCCTGTTTCACCTTCTTTAACGGTTTCAAGTACACCCCCCTTCCGAAAGGCAATGACAGGAGTGCCGCAAGCCTGGGCCTCAAGCGGGGTAATGCCAAAATCTTCTTCTCCAGGAAAAATCAGCGCTTGAGCTCGGGCATAATACTGTCTTAAAAGATCATTGGACACCCAACCCAAAAATTGAATATTGGGTCCGGCCAATGTCTTCAGCTTTTCAAATTCCGTCCCTGCCCCAATGATTTTTAAGGGAAGTCCTGTTTGATTGAACGCTCGAATCGCCAAATCAATTCTCTTATAAGGGACAAGAGCACTAACGATCAGGAAATAGTCCTCTTTTAGGTCCAAATCATTATAATAGAACTTCGCTGTGTCGATGGGAGGATAAATTACCTCCGAGTCCCGTCCATACAAGTTTTTAATCCTTTTTGCCACATGTTGAGAGATGGCAATGAAATAATCTACACGCCTTGAACTTTCCTGGTCCCATCGCTGCAAGCGTTTTAAAAAAAGGGTGAGGCCTAAAAATTTAAGCCAATGATAAGGTCCCTTTCCAAAATATTCATCGTAAAATCCCCACATATAGCGCATAGGCGTAAGGCAATAGCAGACATGAATGGCTTTTCTGGGGAGAGAAACTGATTTTGCTGCACAATGGCTAATGCTGATGACAAGATCACAATCTTTTAAATTCAAATTCCGAATCGCCCATGGAAATAAGGGTAGGAAATAACGATATTTGGATTTTACAAATGGCAGTTTTTGAATCCAACTGGTAGAAATAGTCGATCTTTGAATTTCTTCAGAAATTTTATCTGGCTCACAAAGCAAGGTAAAAATAGGTGTGTGCGGCATCATTTCAAGCAAGACTTCCAGACATTTCTCCCCACCCCGCATTCCATTGAGCCAATCATGAACCAGTGCTATTTTCATAGTTGTCACCCTAAACGTTTTTGTCCACCCAAGAGGATGAAATATCCCCCAACTCCCTTTTTTAATTTAAAATTCAAAAATCAAAATGCAAAATGACATATTAAAATCCAAAATTTCTAATGTTATTACAAGGGAGACATTTTAAGTTTTACATTGTCCGACAAGATTTTTGATATTTGATTTTTGGATTTTCATAAATATCCGCATAATTCTTTAGGACCTGATCAACAGCCTTATCCCATGAAAAATTCTTAAGCTGCTCAAAACCCTTTTGAATCAAAAATTCTCTCTCCTCTTTACATTTAAGAAGATTTGAAATAGCATCGACCCAAGCTCCCTCATTTTGAGGATCGAGAAGAACACCGGCCTCTCCCACCACTTCAGGAATAGACGCAACCTTTGAAGCAATGACAGGGACCCCGCATGCAAACGCCTCCAAAATGGGAAGACCAAAACCCTCATACAACGAGGGGAGAAGAAAAAAAGTAGCCTCTTGATAAAGTCGAACCAATTCCTCTTGAGAGAGAAATCCTGTGACCAAAACTTTTTTCTCAAGATTTAGACGACGAATCAATTCTCTTAATTCTGGATAACGAACATCCTCTGGACCTGCAAGAATTAAAACGGCATTTGGCTTATTCGGTAAAAGTTGGTGAAAAATTTTCACAAGATTCATCAGATTTTTATAGGGATCCTGACGCCCGACATATAAAAGAATAGGGCCCTCAATTCCAAAACGCTCACGAATTCCGATCTTGCTTTCGGAAGGAGTTCCCCTTTTAAAACTTGAATCAATCCCAAAAGTTAAAACACTGGCCTTAGATTCCATCGACGGAAAATAACGAATCAAATCTCGATAAGAGTGTTCTGAATCAAGAAAAACATGATCAACCTTCTTTAAAATCATCTTTAACAAGAATCGATAAATTTTATAGTAGCGACTTTTTTTGGACCGAGGGGCAAACTCCGGGAAAAGAAAGGGGATCAAATCATGAACTGTAATAATCTGTCGAGTTTGAAAAGTTAAGAGAGAAGTCATAAAATTGGTCGAGTGAAATAAATCAATTTTAAGAAACCTAAGCTTGAGAGGCAGAAAAATTTGACTTCTCAAGGAAAAAACGGAATAAGGAAAAGAAACAACATGAAAATTTTTCTTCTCTCCTATTGAAAACTCTTGGGAAACTCGATGTTCAATCTCTCTTCTTGAAAAAAAGAGAAAATATTCATTTTGAGAATCATGCAGGATTAAATGCTTGATCAACTGTATTGTATATTGACCAATACCTGAAGGCTCTTTTGTAATCCACCGTGCGTCAATTCCAATTCTCATATTCCTAAACCATTAAATTGTCTTTTGTTTTTAACTTTAAACTTTGAACTTCGAACTTTAAACTTTATTTTTGTGCCAACGCCTTTTGATAAACCTGTAAAGTCTCTCGAGCCGCTTTTTCCCAGGAAAATTTCTTCACTTGCTCTTCACCCTTACGAATCAGCTCACTTTTTAAACCTTCCTCGCGAATCATTCTTTCAATGGCAATGGCTATGGCCTCTGCATTCTGAGGATCAATCCAAAGCGCAGCATCCCCCAAAACTTCGGGTAGAGAAGCCCTCCGGGCTGCAATGACTGGAGTCCCTGATGAAAGGGCTTCCAAAGGAGGAAGACCAAATCCTTCATAAAACGAAGGATAGATAAAAAGAGCCGCTTTTTGATAAAGAAGCGGTAAATCCTCTTCAGACACATAATTTAAACACTCGATCTTTTCTCGATAGGGATGATTTTCCAACGCCTTCATCATTCCTTCATAGAGCCAACCTTTCATCCCAACCAAGGTCAAACGATAATCCATCCAATGGGTACGATCGAGAAAAATTTTAAAGGCTGAAAGTAGGCCTTCAATATTTTTTCGAGGCTCTAGAGTTCCCACAAAAAGAATCTGTTTTTCGCGTAAGGCTGTCCCCTTTTGAAATCGGGAATCAATCCCCAAATGAATGACATGGATTCTTTCTTTTTCAATTTTAAAAAAACTTAAAAGCTCACTCTTTGTAAAATGAGAATCGACAATGATTTCATCTGCTCCATAAACGGTATCGCCAATTTTGTTTCTTAAATATTTTAAGTTTTTGGGATCGGTATATTCTGGATAGCGAAAAAAAGAAAGGTCATGAATGGTCACCACCTTTTTCACCCCTTTCAAAGGCTGAATCACAAAATTCGGAAAGTGGTAAAGGTCGCATCCCCCAAAAAAAGTATTATAATTTGGCCAAGCACAGGTCTTCCATAGGTATTGAATCATTCGCCCGGGAAGACGGCTTCTCTTTTGATAAAATTGAGTGCCGGGCCGGGGTACCTTAAAACCCTGATTTCTAAAATCAAAAAAGGAAAGTTGGTAAGTATTCTCGTGATCAATCTTCGCAAGTCCGTGGATCAAACCCCAAATGTAATAACCGACTCCTGATTTACTCCCTAGAAGAGGCTGAACATCCATTGAAATTTTTGCTGGCATTTTTAAATGCTCCTTGAGTATGAGATGTTAAGCCTTGAGTGTCAGAAGAAGAGACAAGGTTTGGGAAGAACCTTGAGCAAGTTCAACATGGATAAGAACCAATCCCTCCAGCTCGTCCAAAGACTCTAGAAGCCCAATAAATTCATTTTGGGAAAGATTTTGAAGCGAAATCTCAACCTCATTTTGAGAGGGTTGAATATGAAGAATTCTGTCTTTCAATCTTAACTTCTGAAGAATTTGCCCGACCTTTTCAAGCGTTTTGTCATTTTGAATCGAGGGCTGATGATCTGTCATAAGATGAGACATTTTTTGCAATGAAAAGAATTCTTGGGAAAGGGTGGCATTTTCTTTTTCATTGATCCTCAACTGACGAAAGGTAAAAATAAACGTTCCCCCAAGAAAAAAGGCAATACCAGCAAAAAGGATAAGCCACTTTCTATATTGAGACATGATGCCCCTCTTCTAAAAAGATTAAAATATGAAACAAGAATTGAGTCCCTTGAGTCTCCCGCTCCACGCGGGAAAGCTCCACCGTATGAAATTTAGAACGAAGGCTTCCCACCCATGGATAGACAACCTCAACCGTCGGGCTCACTCCATCCAATTTTAACTGACCTGCTAATAGGGAAATCTTCACAATTTGAATACCGGATTCTTTCGAGGGATGAATCGATGAAATAAGATTTAGGAATTCCCGCGGACGAACTTTTGAGTCCCAGGAACTTCCCAATAGAGCGGCTGCCTTTTCCTTCATCTGTTCTACAGGATTAATGATCGGTGTCTCTTTTGAGAAAATACTATAAAAAGCACTTTCTATTTTTTGAGAAAAATTCTGATTTTCACGACGTATTTTTATCAAAGAGGCAATCCATAAACATTCCACAATCAAACCAGCAATCAAAAAAAGGGATAGGCTGCGAATCAAGAGTTGGGTCATATGAGGAGTTTTTAAGATTTGAAGAAAAGAAGATTTAGGACCTATCACTTCCTGAGGATAACCCAGGGCATGAGCCAAAGCCGCTGAGATCAAAGCCAAGTGTTCTTCCTTTCCCTTTAAAGGATCAGGAATCGGTCCTTTCTTAAGATGAGTCCATTTCGAAGTTAATAAAGAATCGTCCAACATTTTTTCTTCTTTTCCATGACACCAGGAAAAGAAATTTTTTACAGAGGGACAGGCCAAGATCGTCTGCGCAAAAGTGCTAGCGAAATTTTCACCTTCGACTTTTCGAAGAATACGAATTCCTTGCATCACTCCATTCAGTCCCCAGACCACCTGAAAATGATTGCTCCCTTCCAAACAAAGAAGAGAAACTTCACCTTCAGGAAATGAGAATAGATCTGAAAAACCTTTAAAAATAGCACCTGGATGACTTTCTAATGACCCCATTTCTAGTTCCGCTTTAAAAGGCCATGCATCGGGAGAAAGAATAAATTGCAAATAATGGACTTCTTCTTTTGTCTCATCGATACAAAGACTATAAGGCTCATATCCATCCATCGAAAAAGGTAGAGCTACTTCAAAATTTGAAACCAACATTTGATACATCACCCGCTTGGATATATTTTTGGGAATACGCATTTCATGAAGGAAAGCCCGTTCTACAGGAAAAATGACAGAAATTCTGCCCTGGTTTTTACTGATCAAATGGCTTTTTTTAAATGCATCCAAGGTCATTTCATCAATATTAACTGAATCAATCTTACGATGGATCAAGGAAACTTGGGCCACACGAACTTGTGTTCCCATCATCTCTAAACACGTGGTTTTTATTTTTCGATCCATTGTCTGACCTTAACCGTTCCAAATGCCCTTTCTAAAACAACATCCATTCTAGGCTCTTTAAAATTTTGATCAAAGATTCGAATTCTAAAATAAGACCCTTTAAAGGTCAGCCATTTTAAAACACTCGTGCTGAGCCCCGAGAGTTCCTCCGTTGAATGATAGGGTGAAATCCCACTTCTCCTCTTTTTAAGAACCCTTTCTACCAAAAACGGGTCTTCATCTTCCAGTAAAACCTCTAAAACAAGCTTGGGGGCCGTGTTGATATTAATTTTTCCGCCTTGAGAATAGACGGTTAAATAAGCACTTAAGTCTAAATCTTTCTCTTTCATAAGGGTACGAAGAGAGGGAATTTCTTCAAGTGATTCTAAATTTTCATGAGAATGGATCTCCTCAAAAATCGCATGGATTTTTGAGGAAGGGATCTGCAATTTTTTAAACAATTTTTCAATCCAGCGTGAATATTGTTCACGCTGATCTTGATCGGGATGATTTAATTCTTTTAAATCAAATTTTTCACTCTCATCTTCCCATTGAAGATGGATGGAAGATTCCGAAACATCTTCGATTTTTTTTGAAACATCGGCCTTAGATAATAAGGCCATGGCTCGATAGATCAGGGAACGATGGTGAATTTTTTTCTCAAAAATTTTCAGACTCTTTTTGACTTGCCTTTCGTATTGAGCAATCCAGATTTGAAATGAACAAAGCAAAGAGGCCAAAAGAAAAACAGCCAAAATCAAGTGGACGAAAATAAATCCGGTGTTATTTTTTTTCTTCATGAACGCTCGGTTCGTATTGGATAAAACATTTGGAAAATCTCCCCATCCTTCTCAAATTGCCATTGAATAGCCTCTGGAAAATCCCCCGTTTTAAAAATACCTTGCCACTCTCCTTTAACAAGATATTGCCATCGACATTCCTCAATATTTTTTAAGAGAACTTCCTCTTTATGGAATGCCCTTCCTTTTAAAACATTGCGAATCACATAAATATTTTTATCTCGCCACTCGTATTTTATTTTTTCTTCGAAAGAACGAAAGGTGACATGCAAGGGATCTCCCTCAAATCCTTTGATACCAGTTGTCAGATCCTTTTCAAAAAGTCGGAAAGTACGGACAGACTCTTGAATGGGATGATTCTGGGTCATTCTTTTAAGGGATCTCATCAAATGAACTAAACCCGGCGCTGTACTTCCCCAAACCAAAATAAGGATCGCAAAAGCAATAACCCATTCAAGAAGGGTGAAGCCTTTTTTCATTACAAGCTCCATCTATGAAAATCCAAAAATCAAATATCAAAAATCAAAATGACAGATCAAAATCCAAAATGTTCCCAATGTCGTCGCATGGAAAAATTTTGAGTTTTGGATTGTCATTTTGCATTTTGATTTTTGGATTTTAAATTAATTTCATCCTCTCCTAAAAATACATCCTCACTCAATAGATAATGTTCAAGCACATTCGCTATCCTCCACTGAACCTCGATCCTGATTTCTTTAAAACCATCTTTATCCAATACGTTTTTGTGAATAAAAAAAAGTGTTCCATTTTGAGATTTTTTTTGGGCCTCATCTAAATTCAGTAAGATCTCTGGATGAAGCAAAGAAATCTCTATCTCTGAAAGAGAGGCCCTAGCCAACAAACCTGCTTCCTCCCTGAGAAGGCATTGCTCATACTTTTTAATACCTTCGATATAAACACGATGCATTAAGGGAAGAAGAATCACAAGAACGGTAAGACAAATCAGTGCCTCAAGAAGAATGAAACCAGTTGTATTTTGACGTAAATTTGTATCGATGGGATTTCCCCTAATTCTTTATCTTTAATTTAGAAACCTCTCAAAAAGGTCCAGATGCAAGGCGCCCGCAAGCGACCGCGGAGACGTACATTTTCTCGTACGTCGCACAAGGGAGCGCGGCGGGCAACGCAGCAGATGGGCCTTTTTGAGAGGTTTCATTCCTAATTTTCTTCTAGCTTCCAACTTTCAATATCCCTATCCCATCCCGTCCCACCACGGCGGCCATCTTGTCCCAGGGAAACAATATCAAAGTTTCTTCCCTCTAAACCAGGGGAAAGGTAAAGATAAGAGTGCCCCCAGGGATCTAAAGGAACTTCCCCTGTCTCAAGATATTTTTTTGTGGGATCTTGCCCGCTCTTCACCAAAAGTGCTAGACCTTGCTCAGTCGCGGGATAATAACCCTGATCTACATTAAAAAGCTCAAGGGCTTCCTGAAAAGATTTCATTTGAAGAAGCGCTTTTAATCGCTTCGCCTGCTTTGGCCTTTCTGAGAGTTTTGGAACGACAAGAACCGCAAGAATTCCTAAAATAGCCATGACTACAAGAATTTCAAGAAGGGTAAATCCATTGTGTTTTTTCATATATTTTCCAAGAGACCAGAGTTTTTCACGATCACCGAGCACCCATCACCTATAACCGATTTACGAATTATACTTGAATAGACCCTCTTTTCAATCATAGAATCAATAAAGAGAATTCAAAATTCAAACATCAAAAATTAAAATGACAATGTAAAACTTAAAATGTCTCCCTTGCAATAGCACTAGAAATTTTGAATTTTAGGTTGTCATTTTGCATTTTGATTTTTGAATTTTAAATTAAAAAGGTAACACCCATGAACCCGGTTGACATTGTCTTTAAATCAGCTCTCATCGTAGACGGTTCTGGCAAAAGGCCCTTTGTCAGTGATCTGGCTGTTTCAGGATCACGCATTGCTGCAATTGCCCCAAAAATCGATACCCCTGCCAAAAGAGTGATTCAGGCTAAGGGATGGATTTTGAGCCCGGGATTTATCGATATGCATGGTCACACGGATCATTATTTTTGCATCGATCCCCAATCCTCAAGCAAAATTTCTCAAGGTGTCACCACCGAAGTATGCGGTAACTGTGGGTATTCTCCTTTTCTCCTGACCGGTCATTTCAAAAAACATTTTCAGAATGAACTTAAAGCTTATGGCCTTAAAGAGGATTGGAAGAACCTTGCCTCATTCAGTCAACTTGTCACATCTCTTAAACCTGCGATGAATTGGATGACGCTCGTAGGAAGTGGAACATTAAGATTGGCTGCCATGAATCATGAAAATCGCACCCCCAATTCCGATGAACTTAAATGGATGAAACACAAACTTGAAAAAGCCATGGACGAAGGAGCCGTGGGGCTTTCCAGCGGTCTTATTTATACCCCAGGATGTTTTGCAAAAACAGATGAACTGGTCACCCTTGCTAAAATCGTTTCAAAAAAAAATGGAATCTACGCAACCCACATGAGAAGCGAAGGAGATCATCTGCTTGAATCGGTTCGAGAATCCATTCGAATCAGCCGTCAAGCAAAACTTCCTCTTGAAATTTCTCATCTCAAAACGGCAGGAGAGAAAAATTGGGGAAAAATCGATTCTCTTTTTGAACTGCTCGAAAAATCAATTTTGAAAGGGGATGATATCACTTGGGACCGCTATCCTTATGCCGCTTCTTTCACATCACTGGACACCTACCTTCCCAAACATTTATTTAATGGCGGAGACCTTCAGGCGGTGATCAAACTTCAAAAACCTGCCTTAAGAAAAAAATATATTCAATTTCTTGATAACATCGGCTCGCGATTTTCGCTGACCTTGATTGCAAATTTGCCTGGGAAATCTAACCAGCAGTGGATCGGCCGAACGCTTGCCGAATGCGCACTTCTGAGTAAAAAATCCATCGGAACTTTTGTCATTGATCTTCTTTGCGAGGAAAAAATGCAGGTGAATGTCATCTTCTTTTCGATGTCTGAAGAAAATATGGACCGCATTCTCCTCCATCCCAAATCGATGATTGGATCGGATGCATCGGCCCGTAGCCGCAATGGAAAAACCTTTCTCCCTGTGGTCCATCCCAGGACTTACGGAACCTTTCCAAAATTTTTAAAGCGTTATGTTTTTGGGAAAAATCCTCTCCTCTCTCTCGAAGAGGCCATTTATAAGATGACGGGATTCCCAGCCCAGCGATTGGGCCTAAAAAAGAGAGGACTCATTGACAAAAATTTTTATGCCGATCTTGTCCTCTTTAATCCTAAAACCTTAAAAGATCGTGCTAGCTTTCAAAAACCGACACTGGATTCAACAGGAATCAAAATGGTTCTGGTCAATGGCAAAATCGTCCTCGATGAGGGAAAAGAAACCAACGCAGGACCCGGAATTTTTATTCGCCATGGCGAGTCATAAACCCAAAATTGCAGTTGTAACAGGTATTCCTTCTGAAAAGAATGAAAATGTTTCCCACCTTAAAAATTATATCTCAGCCATTGAATCGGTAGGGGGAGATCCTAAAATTCTTTTTCCCAGCCCAACGATCGATTCAAACTTTCTAAATCAAATCGATGGCCTTTTATTGACAGGAGGAGGGGATATTCCTTCTTATCTTTGGGGAGAGGTCTCAAGAGTCATTCCTACTGAGAGAGATGAGAAACGAGCCCTCTTTGAGATTTCACTGATTCAAAAGGCTCATGAAAAAAAAATACCTATTTTCGGAATTTGTCTGGGGCTTCAAGCCATCAATGTCGCTTTTGGGGGAACGCTGTACAGTGATTTATCGCCCGAATCGAAACAAATTCATTGTAGAAAACCAGACGGTTCTTCTTCCTATCATGAAGTTGAGGTTCTTGCCTCAAAAAAATTAAGTTCTCTTTTACCTCCCACAACACAAGTGAATAGCCGTCACCATCAGGCGATTCAAAAACTGGGAAAGGGATTAAGTATCAGCGCCAAATCCCATGATCATGTGATTGAAGCGATTGAAAAAGACGGACCTCATTGGATTGTTGGAGTACAATGGCATCCTGAGGATCTTTTTGAAAAAGATCCGTTTCAAAGGAAGATTTTTGAGGCTTTTATTTTAAACTGTAATCGACAACTATAAGAATCCAAAAATGAAATATCAAAATGACAGATCAAAACTTAAAATGTCTCCCCTGCAATAGCATTAGAAATTTTGGATTTTAGGTTGTCATTTTGATTTTTGAATTTTGAATTTTAAATTAACCTTGGGTAAATCGATATGACAAGAACGACAATGCAAAAACTGTTTTTCTATCTATCCTTAATCTTTTTTACTGGTCTAATCGGCTGTTCCCAAAGGGAAGATCTTTCAAAAACCTTATGTCTTCATTTCGACAGCGATCCGACGACGCTCGACCCAGCCCTCATGACCGATGTTAAAAGTGGAAAATTAAGTGCCCTTCTCTACGATACCCTCCTTCAGTACAATGAAAATTTAACCCTTCATCCTGCCCTTGCCCGTTCCTGGAAAATCTCGAAAGATGGAAAAATCTACACCTTCTTCCTAAGAAAAAATATGCGTTTTCAAGATGGAATCCCTCTTACGGCTGAAGACATTGTCTTCAGCCTCGAACGGCTCGCCCATCCTTCCACACTTTCTCCCAGGGCCTGGATTCTCTCTCATGTGGAAGGATTTCAAGCTTTTCGATCTAGAGAAAATAATCATTTGACTGGGCTCGAGATCAAAACACCTTTGATCATTACCATTCGGCTCGAAGAGCCTTTTTCTCCTTTTCTATCGCTCTTAACCTTACCTAACGCAAGCATCCTTTCCAAGAAAGCGTTTGAAGAAAATAAGTCATTCATGGGGACCGGCCCTTTTCTCCTTGACCACTGGCGTCATGATTATGAAATTCTATTAAAATCAAATCCCCTTTACTATCAGGGAAAAGCCAAGATCGAGAAGATACGATTTCGGATGATCAAGGAAACCCTTTTTGTGTCATCCGAATTTAAACGAGGGCATCTAGATCTTATTGATATCCCAGGTCCTGAAATTTCTCTATATCTTGAAGATCCGAAGTGGAAGGACAAAATCATTGAGCAAAAAAATTTAAGCCTCTACTATCTAGGATTGAACATGAGAAGAAGCCCCTTCATTTCGTTAGAATACCGACGTGCAGTGACGCAAGCAATCGATACCGCTTCTATCATTCAGTCTTTAAGAAAAAACCGTTCTCTTCCGGTGAATGGACCTATCCCGCCCGGAGTCTTTGGATACAACAAGGATTTGTCGACCCTGCCGTTTAATTCTTATCGTGCACGTCAAATCCTTCAATCCTCTTCCCAAATCAGACAAGAGCTCGTGCTTTTAGAAAGCACCAACGAAGAAACACGCGAGATTGCAGAAGCCATTCAAGCCCAGCTTGAAAAGATTGGGATCCATGTCAAAATAGTCGAGGAAGAGTGGAGCTCCTTTAAAATGAGTCTTGCCCAAGGGAACTTTGATCTTTGCCTCATGAGCTGGTGGGCTGATTATCCAGAGGGAGAAAATTTTCTCTATCCCTTATTTCATTCATCTAATATAGGGGCCGGAGGTAATTACACTGGCCTTCATAATCCAGAAATTGATCAACTGATTGAGAAACTTCAAAGAACAACCTCTATTAAAAGACGTTTAAAATTGTATCGAAGCATTCAAAAGAAAATCTTAAAAGAATGTCCCATGGTCTTTCTCTATAGTTCGGTGAGTCCGCTGGTTAAACAGCCCTGGATCGACCCCGTCATCGCTCATCCTTTATACAACGGGAACAAATTCCTCCAAATAGAAAAGAGGCCGCATTGAAAAGCTATTTTCTAAAGAGAATCACCAGTACCCTCCTCATCCTTCTAGGCGTCCTGACCCTCACTTTTATTCTTATCTATCTTGTCCCCGGAGATCCCGTTCAAAATTTTACAGGCCAACATGCGGATGCCCAAACGCTCTCCAGCATTCGAAAAGAATTAGGATTGGACCGGCCTCTGTTTTATCAATGGATGCAATATATTTCTAACGTACTTCATGGTCATCTAGGCCGCTCCTATTTTACACATGAAAATATTCTCAAAAATTTAATGGAACGCTTTCCCATCACTTTTTTTCTGGCTTTGCTTGCAACCCTGATTGGAGGACTGATGGGAATTCCAACCGGAATATTTGCGGCCATTCGTCCCCATTCAATTTGGGATAAGGGAATCATGACCCTGACCCTCTTTGCCATCTCTCTTCCCGTTTTTTGGATGGGAATTCTCATTTTAATTTTTGCCTCTCGCCTTGACACCCTTCCCCTTTTAAATACTTTTTCTTCACTTACCTTCAATCTTATCCTCGCCGCATTCGTCTTGGGAATCCGGCCCACAGCCCTTCTTTCCCGTATCACACGGAATCAAATGATTGAAATTCTTAAAGAAGACTATATTTTGAGCGCCCGGGCACGAGGCCTATCACAAAAACGCATCATTCTCGTTCATGCGCTGAGGAATGCACTCGGTCCGATTTTAACGACCTTAGCCCTCGATTTTGGCAGCCTTTTAAGTGGAGCAGCCATTACAGAAACGATTTTTGGAATTCCAGGTATTGGAAAATATGCCCTGACAGGACTCGGGAGAAGAGACTATCCTGTTGTCATGGGCATGGTCCTTTTTTCAGCCTTTATTTTTGTGACCATGAATTTTATTGCTGATATGATTATTTACACGTTGAATCCAAAGTTAAGGGTAAAAACATAGGCATTCTTTGAACACTCGTCCACTTTATCTAGAGCCTTATATCAAAAATCAAAATGCAAATATCAAAATGACATATTAAAATTTAAAACTGTTCGAAAACTTAAAAGAATAGACGTATTTTATGTGTACTATTAGCAAATCTGGTTCAGAAGTCTTTCATAAATCTCTACCGCAATTTTGATTTTTGATGTTTGATTTTTGATATTTTAATAATATGAATTTTCCATTCAAAAAAAAGACTTAAACATGATCAACCTTCAACGCATTCTAGGTCTAACTGGCGTCATCTTTCTCTATACACTGGCAATGCTTGCCCCCCTCCTCGCCACGCATTCCCCCTCAGAAATTGAGCTTGTGGAATCACCTCAGGCTCCCAATCCAGAGCACCTGTTTGGCACAGATCAACTCGGTCGAGACCTTTTCTCTCGCTCTCTCTATGGGCTCAGATACAGCATCATTGTAGCAACCTTCGCCACGATTCTTACACTTGCAATCGGAGTCTTTGCTGGGGTTTTAAGTGGTTACTTTGGAGGAATCATTGATTGGGTTTTAGTCTCGATCATTGATTGCATGCTTGCCTTTCCTTCCTTGCTTTTGACCCTGGCCATTTGTGCTACCCTCGGGCCGGGGGAAAAAACATTACTCCTCTCTCTTATTTTTTCAGGCTGGGCCTCCTCGGCCCGCGTCATTCGTTCAACAGTCCAATCCATTCGCTCAAAAGATTTTGTAACCGCAAGTCGGCTTCTAGGAGCCAATCACTTTCATATCCTCATTCGACACATCTTTCCTCACTGTAAAGGGATTCTCTCCATTCTTCTGATGCTCTCTTTAGGAACCATGATTCTTGCTGAGTCCAGCCTCTCCTTCCTCGGATTTGGGCCACCGCCTCCCTATCCTACGCTCGGGAAACTGGTCTATGATGGAGCCCGATATTTTCGAGCAGCTCCCTGGTGGAGTTTCTTCCCGGGCCTTTTCATTGCAATGGGAATTATCAGCTTTAATCTATTAGGAGATAGCCTCCAAAAAAGAGAATCTCCATCATGCTAGCAATTAAAAACTTAACCATTTCGTTTCCTTCTCATGAAGGCCCTAAAATGGCGCTTTCAGATTTATCTCTTTCAATCTCACGAAATCAAATCTTTGGACTTATGGGAGAGTCTGGATCAGGAAAAACCCTCACAGCTCTATCCATTCTGGGACTTCTCCCTTTCAAAGCCCCCCAAGCTCAAGTCAAGGGTGAAATCCTTTATGAAAATAAAAATTTGCTTCAATCAAGTCCTGATCAGTGGCATGAAATCCGTTGGAAAAAAATCAGCATGATTTTCCAAAACCCCTTTACTTTTTTTAATCCAACACTGCGTCTTGAAAAACAGTTTCGTGAAATTCTAAGGGAAGAGTCACGTCCTCGAATTTCAGAATTATTGAAGGCTGTTTCCCTGCAGGACGAAACAAGAATATTAAAAAGCTATCCGCATGAACTCAGCGGAGGCCAACTTCAAAGGCTGATGATTGCACTTGCCCTCTTGCAACATCCCCAACTGATGATTGCGGACGAACCTACGACCGCCCTGGATGCCAACCTTAAATACAGCATTCTAGAGCTCCTCAAAAAAATAAAGGAAATGGAAGGATTAACCCTTTTTATTATTTCCCACGACCTCGAAGCGGTATCCACCATTTGCGATTCTCTTGGAATTATTTTTCGGGGTTTTCTCGTGGAATATTCCCCCGCCTCTGGACTCCTTCAAAATCCTCTTCATCCCTATACCCAAGAGCTTTTGAAGCAATCGGGGACGAACATTTCCAACCCAGGGAAAGAGCCACTTTTAGAATTTAAAACCCAAGGTTGCCCTTATACTTTAAGATGTCCTCACACAAAACCCAAATGCAATCATGAAATGCCACCTTGGTTTTTAGAGAGTGGAAAAGAAGACCATCGCGTTCGCTGCTGGATTTATGAAAACGGAGTAACTCCCCCCTTAACTCCCCAGACCCCTCTTTAGAAAAAGAGGGGGTATCAAGAGGGGAGCTCTCCCCTTATTCTAAGGGGAGTTGGTCCCACCACCTCTCGTCTACAGAGGTGAGTCCGCCATCCGACCAACAAGAGGTGGTGGGATGGAGGGGTTATTTTCAGGTAAAAAGGACGATCATGAACTCGAATAATGTTGTATTACAAGTTGATAAACTCTCAAAAATTTTTCATCAGGGTAAAAAAGAAATTTTAGCGCTCGATGAAGTGAGTTTCAATCTTCTCCCTGGAGAAATCCTAGGAATTGTGGGCGAAAGCGGCTCAGGCAAATCTACCCTCGGTAAAATTCTAGCCGGACTCTTTCTTCCTTCCTCTGGGAAAATTAGTCTTTTGGGAAAAGATCCATCCCATTTTAAAACTCGTGAAAAAGCAAGATTGATTCAAATGATTTTTCAAGACTGGAAATCTTCTCTCGATCCTCGGATGGACGTTTTCGACATTCTCACAGAAGGATGGAAAATTCACCATCTTATTTCACAAAAAGAAATAAAAGAAAAATTATCCCGCCTCTTAGATGACTTTGACCTTTCAAATGATTTAATTTCACGAAAACCCAGTGAGCTAAGCGGAGGACAACTCCAACGCGTCGTGATCGCTCGGGCTCTAAGTCTTTCTCCAAAAATCCTTATCGCGGACGAACCTACCTCTTCTCTCGATCGTTATCTGAGACGTCAAGTCATGAACCTTTTAAAACGAAAAGTAAAAGAACTGAAAATAAGCCTCATCTTGATTTCACATGATTGGGAGGCTGTGACCTATTTGGCCGATCGTATTTTTGTCATGTTCCACGGGAAAAAAGTGGAAGAGGCGCCCCCTTCATTCTTTCAAAAAAATCCCATTCATCCTTACACTCAAAAACTCATTCATCCCAAATCCCATCTTCCTCTAGAATTAAAATGGGAAGAAACAAACACCTATTTTTCATAGAAAGGAGCATGCCCCTTCACCCAAGTTTGCGACCAGGTGATGAACATCTGCCATCAAAAAACTCCTCCCTGGAAAGAAAATAGTAAAGGGCATTATGCACTTTGCCATGTCTCTTCCCCATGTCTTCCCATAGGCGTCGAGTCAACTGCGAATAGAAATCAAAAATCAAATTCCAAATATCAAAATGACAAATCAAAATCCAAAATGATCATCGAAGACAATTTCACAAATACATTTTGATATTGAATATGTCATTTTGATTTTTGATGTTTGATCTTTAATTTTTATCCCTCCTCCAATTTTTAAAAAAGTGATATTATTTTCCCTGCTTAGGGAAAGAAACTAAAAAGGAGTCTAACATGGCCTCAGAATCTTCATTCGATATCGTTTCTAAAATAGATTTGCAAGAAGTGGACAATGCCGTGAACCAAACCCAAAAAATGATCCTCACCCGCTACGACCTTAAAGGCTCCAAGTGCAAAGTCTCCTTTGATCGAAAAGAAAATAAAATTCAAATCAATGCCGATGATAAAATGAAACACCAGGCCGTCTCAGATATTTTAAAGGAACGAGTGGCCTCTAGAAATATCTCTCTTAAATCCCTCAAATGGCAAGACAAGGAGCAAGCCCTTGATGGGACTGTTCAGCAAAAAATTGAACTCCAAATGGGAATCCCCGCTGAAACAGCTAAAGAAATCACCCAAATGATTCGCGAGCTTAAACTCAAAGTTCAACCCCAAATTCAGTCAGATCAAGTTCGGGTGACCAGCAAAAGCAAAGATGATTTACAAACTGTCATAGCCCTTCTGAAAGAAAAAGAGCTTTCCATTCCCCTTCAATTTTCTAATTTTAGGTAGGATAATGGGGCGTTCGCCCAATCATTCATTTCACAACCATGAAAAAAAGTCGTGACTTTATTTCATACATATGTAGAATAGTCTTATGAGATACCTTCGGCAAGCTCTCCTAGACTGCATAGAGAAAGACCACAAAATGGCCCTGATCACAGGTCCACGTCAAGTCGGAAAAACGACCTTGGTCAAGCACATCCTCGAGGGAAAAAAAGCCGGTGATGCATACTTTAACTGGGATATCGAAAGCCATCGAAAGAGTATTTTAAGGAGTCCAGAAGATTTTTGGCGAGAAAAAATCGTGGAAAATGCCCATCCTTGCATCGCCCTAGATGAAATTCACAAATATCCCCGTTGGAAAAAATTTTTAAAAGGGCTTTTTGACGCGGTTGGCGATAAAACCCAAATCATGATCACTGGCAGTGGACGGCTGAATACTTACCAGAGAGGCGGAGATTCTCTCTTTGGACGCTATCACCTCTTTCACCTTCATCCGTTAAGTGTGGGAGAAATCACCCGCCAAGAAAAAGATAAAATCTTCTCTCCCCAAGAGACCGTTGATTCTTTAATGAGAGAACCTGGCCTACCCAACTCAAAAGCGACCCTTGAAAAATTATTTACACTCAACGGGTTCCCAGAACCTTTTTATAAAAATGATCCTAACACCCTGCATCGTTGGCGTAGAGAACACCGCCAACTGATTATCCGTGAAGATCTTCGCGACCTGACGCGAATTCGTGAGATCGGACTGATTGATGCCCTTGTTGAACTTCTTCCGGAACGGGTCGGATCAACCCTCTCCCTTAATGCATTAAGAGAGGATTTAGAAGTGTCGTTTAATACCGTCAAAAACTGGATTCAGACTCTAAGCTCTCTTTATTACCTTTTTTCGATACGGCCGTTTCAAGGACGACTTGCCCGAACGCTTAAACAAGAGGCCAAGGTTTATCTTTTCGATGGAAGTGTGATTCAAAAAGAAGGGCCCCGCTTTGAAAACATGGTTGCGCTTCATCTCCTTAAAGCCTGTGACACCTGGAATGATTTAGGATACGGCGATTTCGAACTTCATTATGTCCGTGATAAAGAAAAGCGTGAGGTGGATTTTCTAATCGCTAACGGAAAGAAACCTTGGGCCTTAATTGAATGCAAATATTCGGATAAAACGATCGACCGCTCCCTTCTCTACTTTCAAGAGCGTCTGAAACCCACTTACGCATTCCAAGCCGTTTATGCCCTAGAAGAAAACGTGCATTATAAAACAAGCTCCGGCATATTTCTCACAAGTGCTACCCATTTTTTGTCGAAGCTGCCTTAAAAAATCGAGATTAGATTTTGTAGGGGTCATTTCATCAAACTCAAAAGCATCTCTCTATCCAGAAAACGAAGTTCGTCTTTATCGTACAAAAACTTTTCCACGTCTTTGCGCACATATTCAAAATCACTACTGTCCCAACGTTTGATTTAGATTTTATTGTAACTTGTTTCAAAGCAAAAGGTTATTGATCAAAATGCCTGTAATCGATTTGAAATCGTCAGTACGCTTTAGCCATTCCAGTTTCAAGAAAGGGATGGCTTATGAATATTGGCACAACTATTTTTTCTCAAGTGATGGAGCATCTGCCGCTTCTGGAGTTTCGCAAATGCGTCCAACGCTACCGCGGCAATTACAAGATCCAAACATTTTCATGCCTCGATCCATTTCTTGTGATGTCCTTCGCTCAATTGAGCTATCGAGAAAGCCTGCGCGATATAGAAGTTTGTCTGCGGGCTATGCGCAGCAAACTTTATCATATGGGAATCCGCGGAGGAATTTCCCGCAACAACTTGGCTCATGCCAACGAAACACGAGATTGGCGCATCTGGGCCGACTTTGCTCAAGTGTTGATTCACACAGCACGGCATCTGTATGCCGACGATCCCTTCGGCGTCGAATTGGATCAAACGGTTTACGCCTTCGACTCTACGACCATCGATCTTAAGTCTTTCGCTTTCTCCGTGGGCCAGATTCCGAAAACACAAGGCCGCCGTCAAACTCCACACTTTGATCGATCTTCGCGGCAACATCCCTTCCTTTATTCAGATTACCGATGGAAAAGTCCACGACGTCAATGTCCTCGACAATCTGGTCCCGGAACCCGGATCTTTCTACATTCTGGATCGTGGCTATCTCGACTTCAATCGTCTCTACCATTTGCATCAGGCCCTGTCCTTCTTTGTGATTCGTTCCAAATCGAATCTTCAATTCCGAAGACTCTATTCTCACGCGATCGACAAATCCACGGGAGTCCTCTCGGACCAAACCGTTGTCCTGACAACTTTTTACGCCGCCAAGTCGTATCCGGAAAAACTTCGGCGTGTCCGCTACTTCGATCGCGAAAACAACAAACGCTTATGCTTCTTGACCAACAATTTTTTGCTGCCAGCTTTGACCATTGCCCAACTGTACAAATGCCGTTGGCAGGTGGAACTGTTTTTCAAATGGATCAAACAACATCTGAGGATCAAAGCCTTTTACGGTACCTCAGAAAATGCCGTGAAAACCCAAGTCTGGATCGCCGTCTCAGTTTACATCCTGGTAGCCATCCTGAAAAAGCGGCTTGGCTTCGATCACGGCCTTTACACAATTCTACAGATTTTGAGTGTGACGTTATTCGAGAAAATGCCCATTTTACAAGCCTTTGCCGAGTTTCAACTCGAAACTCAAAGTTGTGAAAACGATAACCAATTGATACTGTTTAACTTATAATGGGACAGCAGTGGGTCCTGATATTTACGTAGACGCTTGGCGACCTTTTTGATTTCGGGAAGTCTCAGACCGCATGGCGCGGGCGAGCCAGTCTTTGAGGAAGCGCTCAGCACGAGAGCGAGTTGTGTAGGTCCAGAAGTGTTGGAAGGCCTCTTTGAGTAAATAGGTCCGCATGGTCTTTAAGTTGTATTGGACCAGTTCTTTGAGTTTAGCCAGTTGAGAATGTGTTTGGTTGCATTTGTTTTTCAACAGACGCCAAGATGATCATAGCCGGGCGATGGTGTTTGGCATTTCGGGCACAGGCCCCGTCTATTTTTTCGATGCTGGATATTCACGACCACGCTCTTGCCTTCCAGGCGGACTTGGTCTCTATAAACAAAACCCTTGATTGGATAGCATTGATTGAGTAGTCTCTTGATGAGCATTGTTGGCTTTCTCCCACTGCTGAATGAATGTTTATCTCCTAAGAAAAACTCATTCTAACAAGGAGTGGTTGCAATGCTCACCTTTTTTATTTAATCGCTCTTTTTAACCAACAGATTCTGTTATAGAGCCAATTTTATAAACGGAGGTTTTTAGTGTGAAATTTATTCAAAAATGGACTTCTTTTATTCTTTCCTTTTCTCTTTTATTTTATGACGTTTCTCCTACTTTAGCTCAACGCTCTGGAATTATAACACCCAAAAATGCCTCTCATTCAGATATTAAAGGTCCTATTAATCTATCAGAGAACTATTTAGGTAATTTCATAGATCAATTTAGAATTCCTAACAATTTGGGTGAAGTGATTGAAAATAATCTTCTTCCCAATCATCCTAATTTTTTTATTGTCGAAGACATTCATTGTAATCCTGAGGCTCAAAAAAACATACGAGGGATTTTAAAAATACTTCAAAGACAGTTGGAGGTAAAAGCAGAAAGACAGCTCGAAGCTGGAAGCTCGAGGCTCGAGGCAAAAACAAAAGAACAAACTGAAAAAGCAGAAAATCAATCTTTTCCTCTTTCCTCCTCGAGCCTTCAGCCTCGAGCCTCGAGCCAAAATGGTCTGGAAACTCTGACAACATCTCAAGATTTCAAACCATTCTATATATTCTGTGAGGCGGCCAGTGGTGAAATGGACCTGTCTTTTTTTACGGCTTTCCCGGATAAAGAGGCTCTCGCACGAGCTACTGAAAAGTTCCTTCAGAAGAGTGACATGGACGGTGTGGAATCCTTTCTGGTCACAGAGGGACCCGAGAAAGCTGAAGGAGTCGGTGTTGAAGATTTAAAGGCTTATGTCAAAAATATTGAGTACATGGGAGATTTTATCGAAGAAAGAGAACTTCAAGAACATGTTTGGCAAAATTTGGAAATGGATTTTAGAAAATTAAGGGAGAAGATTTATTCAAAAGATATACGCGAACTGATGGAAAAGAGGGAGAAGTATCGGGAGTTTAAGATAGGAATGGGGGAGTACTTAAATCAAATATCAAAAATCAAAGATCAAAATGACAAATCAAATATTAAAAATTCAAAAAACCCAGCAATGTTTTTCCCAGCCTCCCAGCTTCCCATCTACCCAGCCATTCAAAGATTTCTCAAACTTCAATCCCTTGAAGGAAAAACAGATCTATCAAAAGCTGAGCAGGAATATCTAAAATTTCTTGAAACGTTAGAGAAAAAACTTCCCCAAGAAAAATCTGCTTTAATCCTTCGCCATGTCCTGGAGTGCAGATTAGGACGTGAAAGCGATCAAGATCATTACATTTTTCTAAGTCAATATGTGCATCTTGTCCAAGCGAGCGAAATTCCAAATTTGAAGTTGCTCTTCAGACAGATGAAAATTTTAAAAAAACTTTCGTGGAAAGATTTGGAAGAAGAGATCCATCAAGTTGAAAAAGAATTAACCACGGTCTTGACAAACACAGAACAGGAAAAGAATTTGGTTGCCTTGGAAGGCCATTATGAAATCTTGAAGCGAATCGTGAGTTTAGAGGGGAAGAGGGAAGATATAAAAAAGCTTGAGACTCGAGGCTCGAAGCTGGAGGCAAAAACAGAAAAAGAAGAAGTATTTACCTCGAGCCTTGAGCCTCGAGCCTCGAGCCAGGCAAGCCAGACCAGCTTTATAGGGGATTTTCTCCAGAGACTAGCAGATATAACTGAGAAGGAAGCAATAGACTACGAATCCCCCGACTTTGGCGATCTTTTTGAAAAGGCAGAAAAATTCTATTCACAGGTTCTCGACCGTGATGAGATTTTCATGAAGAATGCACTTCGTGTTCTTCAAGAGAAAAAGCTTTCTTATGCAGCTTTGGTCATGGGTGGCTTTCACACGTCGGGAGTCAAAGAAGCCCTTAAAGAGGCCCATATTGGCTATTGCGTGATTGCCCCTCGGATGACTCACTCTGACGACCGCAGTGTCTATTATCGAAAAATGAAGGAGCTATTTGAGGTTCTGGGTGGAATGGATGACGGCCTCAAGAATGCCTCTTTTTCCACGTTGAAAAAAATTGCGCTTCATCATTTTATGACCCAAGCCCAGGCGATGGGGAGAGTGATGGTCGAGGAAGCTAGAATTTTGCCCAAAGGTTTCTTCGATGCGTGGGAAAGCAAAGCCCAAGACCTTTCCTCTGTGATTGAAGCATTGGAAAGAAGTCATCCTGAATCGGGAACCGTTTCAGGAGGTGAGTTTACTCTACAAACCCTTTTAGATCTGACAGAGCTGTCAGCTCCTGAATTAAGAACTTTGCTTCAGGATAATCAAGTTCGTCCCTTTTTAGAACGTTACATTGAAAAGCTTTTGGCACTCTCGGGGCATGCAGGTAAAGATTGGCGAGTGCTTTTGGGAAATGAAGAAGAGCCTCCTCAATTTCCTCCCTCAGGTGGAGGAATCATGAGTGCTCTCAGAAATTCAGGTGCAGGAAACTGGATGGTGCTTTTTGCTCTTTTACCTTGGTTGTGGATGACGGCTTGTAAAGGAAATGCAGAGAAAAGTTCAGATTCGTCAGGACGGGCTCCACCTATCTCTACCCCTGTTCAAGCATCTGCTCCTTTAGACCTTCCTCCCCTGCCAGGTTCAGAGCCCTCGGTTTCTCCTGAAAATACAGCTCCTACATTGAATCTGTTTGCCATACCGTCTGAAAGTTCTAATCAAACCACTATTCCAATTGATTTGGCAGTTGAGTCATCGTTAGCTGCAATAAACTCCTTGTTGGAAAGTGATGAATCTTTCAGATGGTATTTTGCAATGGGTGATACGTTGGAGAAAGGGATAGAGAAAGAGATTCCTCTTTTTACAGGCTTATATCAGTTACGAGAGAAAGGAGACGATTCTATTATAGAAAGCGCTATCGATGCCTTGGATCTCGCCCCTCTCTATGCCAAATTAGTTAAAGAGGACCTTGCAAAGCTATCACCTAAAGAAAAAATGGGTTTGATCTCTTTCTTAAGAGCGGTCTCCGATCCAAGATCAACATACGAAGAGATAGAGAAATTTAGACAGGAGGTAGCTAAAAAATATACTGACAACGCTGCATTTGCTATTACCTGTCGTACGGTTTTTGAAGGAAGTTTCCGCCATGCTTTTCAATATGGGGGTGGCTCAAACTATTTCTATCGTCTTTTAGAATTGTTGGATAAGGATGAAAAATTAAAGTCCCTAAGGGAGAAATATTCAACACAGTTTTCTCGATTCAGTATTTTGTTGGATTATCTCAAAGGAAGTAGAGATTGGAGTTCAGAAGTTGAAGAAGCTTTCGGAAATTTTGAAAGCGATTACTCTCAAATTAAGACAGATTTTAAAACTGTTTATCCGGAGTTAAGAAAACTAACACAAAATAAACTGCTTTCGAAGTTAGCGTCAATCATGGATAAAATATCATACGATGATTTGACGAAATTTTTTACAAGTCGTCAAATAAAAATTAGCTTTAGAAATTTCACGGACGAGAGGTTTAAGAAACTGTATTTAATGGTTGCTTTTAATGCAATGAGAAATCTACCTCCGGAAAGAATTCAAGGAGTCACGATGGTTTTTGATGGGGGTAATGGGATAGACGGTTCTTATAGCAATGACGAAGGAAATGATCTCATGATCATAGCGTTACAAGAGTATTTTGATGCTCTTCCCTCGAGGGAGGGTAAGGTCATTCTTCCAATAAGCGTGGTATACCACGAATTTGGCCATCGGTGGCATTCTAGATTTATCAATTCTCGCATGAGGCAAGAAATGGAAGGGATTAGTTGGATTGTTACAGTAGAGGAGTCAAGAGGAGGGGCTTATGATAAAAACGGTAGGTACGATCCATATAGAGATTCTATAGGATACCTTGGAAGCATAGAAGCATCCTTTCGAAAAGAAGATATTGCAGAGACCGTAGCTCGGGTTGCCACTGACTATGAGAGATCCGTCAATAAGGCGATCGACAACTTGATTCAATACAACGATCCTGATCTAGCTCAAAAGATTTTCTTTGCTTATGCCTATTTAGGGAGAGTGCCTTCTCAAAACTTATGGATTGTTCGAGTTGATGGGGCTCCTTTAAATCAGGAAGCAGGGACGTATGTTTTTAAACAAAATGGAAAAATTAGACAAATTAAACTTCGCAATGAAAGCGAAGGCAGTAATACTATCACTCAAGATATTGAGATTAAGAAAATTAATGACCCCTATTCTTACGTTCAGGCATGGGTTACAAAAACAACAGATCATGAGGGTCACGGCGGCGTTATCTCAGCCCTTAAGGGTTGGATCCTTCAACGCATGCCATCTTGGAGTAGTCACTACGACACACGCGTGACCCCTATATTAGAAACAATATTGTTTGGCCTTCCTCTTTTGGTGACTGCTTTGCTAGGAGTTGACCCTACATGGAGTCTGGGCATTAATCTGCTTTCTTGGACTCTCTTTATTTTGCCCAGACATCAAGGCGGACGTGGGGTGGCCGTTCTTGTGGCTCTTTCAAGTTTTGCCCTCACTTCGCTTCCTCTCTATTTGAATTTATCTATGATTTTTCTCCCATTTTTTGTTCTGGGGGTTATTCTCATTCACACTGGAATCAATAAAGCAGATGAAGAAAAAAGAATGCGACCTGTTTGGGCGGCCATGATCTTCATTTTGGGATTGCCTTTATACAGTCTTTTACCAACTGCTCATCGACAAAATTCGGTAACCATTGAAGTATCTCCTCTACCCCCTCCAACTATCATCAGAAAAGGCACTTCTTTGAAAGGCGAAGAGGGTGAAACTCCCGGTTCTCTTATTCCAGACTTAAATGATTCTGAGCCGTCTGATCAGCAACCAACGACTGCGGATACTTTAGATGAGGAAAAAAAGGAGAGAGATGAAGAAGAGTTACCAAAACTTGTTAAGACTTACTTTGATGACGAGCATCGTAGACATTTGGTGGTTGAGGTTCCAAAGATCTATGATGACATAAGTACGGATGAATATCCTTACCTTCGTGTTAAGGGACTCAATTTGGGTGTGCGAAATATCCATATTTGGGCTGAGGCACTTGCGGGTGATCAAGTGATATTTGAAACCCAATTCTTTTGTAACAAAATGTTTTGTGACAGATACTATCCATTGCCTGAAGGGTATCGTGTTGATCAGGTTATCGTAACCATAGATGGAGTTAAGATGGCTGAGTGGACGTTTTTTGATGGCGAATTGGTAACAGAAATGGGGATGTCCTTCGATGTGGGGGGTGGGAAAACAGAGGAAGTGAATGAGGAAGAAAAAGGAGCACTACCTGTTGAAACACCCTCTGGCGGTGTCATTCCCGCTTTGAAGCGCTTCATGTTCAAACACATACTCAGCCCTGAACAGGCTGTTCTTTACGACACGCGCATTGCCCCAAAACTTGAAGAAGGTCTCTTCATTCTTCCCACTCTCCTTGCCATGATCGTAGTATTTAATATCTCATGGGACCGTGAGGCCATCAATCCTTTTTTATGGGTCTCTTGCATCAATGCCATTTCGAGGCTTATCTTTGTCTTTTTTCATCCAAGGGGAGAAAGACGATATCCTGTGATGATCGCTTTCTTTAGTTTTATTCTCACTACATCCACTCTGGGTCTTGAACCAAATTTGGGATTTACTGCACATATGAATCTTATTCTTATGGCTATTTCATATTTATCTGGATTTCCTCTTGATCCTTTCAATAATACGCAAACCTCACTCATTGGTTTGATCTTTATGCGGATGCTAGCGCTTATGCTCATTGGTATCGATGCTTTGGTCATTGTGTCAGTGCTAGCGGCTATGCTCATTCATAAGAAAATCAATCGCCGGGCCAGGCCCTATTTTGAGAAATTTATAAAGCGATTTAATACTCAATATCATCCCCAAAGGCGCTTTGAGTATTTCGTCGCTTACGAAGAGTTGAATCGTTTCTTCTATCTTACACTCACGAACGCTTTAAAACAATTCGCAGAAGAAAATCATTTAGGTGAAAATGAACTGAACCCTCTTTATCATGCTGTGGCCGATGCCCTGATTGCTGCAAGGCATCCTGAACTGATTGGAAGAGATCAACAGTTTCTCTCCCCCACCCTGATTCTTTTAGAGGCATGGGGAGTCTTGAGCCGATCTGAAGGGAAGAGCCGCATTACCCCCGAATCTGTGGATGATGTCACGAGTGAGTTAGAAAAGAGTTCATTCTCAGGAAGGGTGAAAATTTCGCTTCATCAAGACCCACGTGAGGCCCAACTCATTAAACCTGCAAAAGGATTGGAAGAAGAAAAATCCCGTCCTCTTCCTAAGACCCTTTCAGCCCTATTGACCCCTTCAACTGTCGGGGGAAATCTCTTTCAGATAGCCGAAGCGAAGGATTTTCCCATCGCTACAGCCTATCTTCTCCTAAGGAAGAAATTACGTGAGATTCAATCTCATCTCTTGAAAGATTCCTTTACCCAAGAGACACAAGGAAAAGAGGCATCCCTCCTTACCATTTCCGACTTTGCGCTCGTCGAAAAAAATCAAGAGGGCCTTCGTTTGGAAGAGATCATTCAGCAAGTTCCTGGTTTTGCAAAGCCCATCGTTACAGACCTTAATCGAACGGAGGGAAAATTGAGAGAAGCCTTGATCAAATTGGGAACCCACCCGGATGAAGTTCATCTCATTTCTCTTAAAGGAGAGAAAAATCCCGGAGAGGCGCTTATTGAAAAAGTGAAGGCTTTATGGAAAGAGGAACATCCCGGACAAGATTTAGATTTTCGAACCGTTCGATTTTTGGGACATCAGGACCATAAACGTGAGTTTAAGACCGTGATGCAAAGACATGGTGTTAAAGACGCCTATGGGGATGATTTGGCGGTTGTTTTTGCCATTGCTTGCGGAGATCGGGAAGCCATTCGAACAGCGTTCGAGAAACTGGGCATGAACTCTCGCCAAATAGATCAACTTCTAGCCGGCAGTGGAGACCTGAAACCCATTCCCGTCCTTGCTTCCATGAAAAATCAGTTAGAGCGATTCCGCAAGACCGCCGAAATTACTCGGCTCAGTATGTAATCAGAGTTTTGTCAGGTCATTTCTTTAGATAAAATAAACAGGTTTTTCTACAATTTGAATTCCGGATTCATCGGATAA
>JACOUC010000079.1 GCA_016178055.1 Chlamydiota bacterium
CCCTTACCGAAGCCACGGATCGTCCATCGCTTTTATATACCGTCAAAATTGAGTGAGGCTTACTGAAGAGCCGTATGCGGAAAATCCGCACGTACGGTTCCGTGAGGGGCATTGAAATATATGTCTACTCGACAAGTTTAAGACTAAAGATTGGGTTTATGAAAATTGCGGCGAGTGATTTTTTAAATGCGAAGCCTTTAATCTATGATATTGAGAAAAAGGTGGGTGATATCTTTTGGGGTTCTCCAAAAGATTGTGCGAAAGTTTTGGAAAATAAAGAAGCGGATGTTGCACTTCTTCCCTCGATTGAATACGCAAGAATTCCTCATCTTTTTATTTTACCGGGTGTTTCCATTTCATCCGTTGGCCCTGTTCAATCTGTAATGCTTTTTCTTCGAAAGGATATTAAGAGTGTTCAAAGTATTGCAGTGGATGAAAGGTCTAGAACGGCTGCAATTTTGCTTAAAATTCTTGCAAAGGAGTCCTTAAAAATAGAGGCTGAATATGTCGAAAAACCCGCCTCTCTTGAAGACATGTTAAAACATCATGATGCGGCTTTACTGATTGGGGATCAAGCTTTGGTTGGTGAAAAACAGTTTAAAGGGGAACGGGTAGATTTAGGCGAGGCGTGGTATGATTTGACACATCTGCCATTTACTTATGCGTTTTGGGCTGGAAGGAAAGAGGAAAATTTAGATTTGCTTTTACCCCTTCTAGAAGCGAAAGAAGAAGGTTTTCTTCGCTGTGATCAAATTGCCAGAGAGGCCGAGCAGATGTTTGTGAAGACTGGTAAAATTTTTATTTCAGAATCTTTTATACTAGACTATCTTACGAAATCTATTTGTTATGAGTGGTCTAAGAGTCATGAAGATGGATTAAGACTTTTTTATCAATGGGCCTTTTTTTACGGCTTGATTGAAAGAGTTCCGGAGCTTAAATTCTATGACATTGAAGCCTATCATCTCTAAAATTTTAGATGGAAAGAGAATTAATTCGCAGGAAGCCCTTGAGCTTTTTAAAATTTCCGACATCACCCTATTAGGACAATTGGCCCATCAGGTTCGTCTTCGCAAGAACGATCCCAAAATCGTGACCTATATTATTGATCGCAATGTTAATTATACAAATTTCTGTGTGACGGACTGCGATTTTTGCGCCTTTTATGTCCGGCCTGGATCAGAAAAAGGATATGTTCTCTCTTATCAAGAGTTGGATCAAAAAATTGAAGAAACGCTTGCCCTTGGGGGAGAGCAAATTTTACTTCAAGGGGGGCATAACCCCAGCCTTAAAATTGATTTTTATGAAAAAATGTTTAATCACATTAAAGAGAAATATCCTAGAATCTGGATTCATGGTCTATCGGCTTCAGAGGTGGTCTTTATTTCAAAAGTTTCAAAATTATCGATCGAAGAGGTTTTAAAAAGACTCATTCAAGCGGGCCTTGATTCTCTTCCGGGGGCCGGTGCAGAAATTTTAGTTGAGCGTGTAAGAAAAATGATTAATCCTAAAAAGGCGACCACTGAAGAATGGTTGGGAGTGATGCGTTTAGCTCATCAACTGGGCCTTCGAACGACTTCCACAATGATGTTTGGTCATGTGGAGAGGATCGAGGAGCGAATTGAACATTTGGAGCGGCTTCGCCAACTTCAGGATGAAACCCATGGATTTACGGCCTTCATTTCCTGGACTTTTCAGCCAGATCATACTCCCATGGGAGGAGAAAAAACATCGACGGTTGATTATTTAAGGACGCTTGCCATTGCAAGAATTTATTTAGACAATATCGGTCACTTTCAGGCCTCTTGGGTGACTCAGGGGCCTAAAATTGGTCAGATTAGTCTTCAATATGGGATCGATGATTTTGGGAGTGTGATGATCGAAGAAAATGTTGTTAGGGCTGCTGGGACTGTTTTTTGCATGACCGAACCTGACATGGTTCGTCTCATTGAGGGGGCAGGGTACCGGGCGGTGAGGCGTAATATGAAGTATGGAGTTTTAGGTGAGCCATATTTTCGGATGCAAAAAGAAAAAATGAGTTCTGAAACTCGTTTTTCTGTTGGGGTGTGAACCTCGGAGCATTCTATGAAACTTGTTTCTCTTCGTATTCTTTTTTTCTTCTATCAAATCGCTCGAAGCTTATTTCCAAATCCCATCGCTCAGATTGATACGCCCTCTGGTAAAGAGTTAAAGGTGGAAGTCTTTAACGATCGTTTAGGAAGATCCTTAGGACTTTCGTATCGTGACCATTTGGATGATGATGGCGCTCTCTTTATCTTTGAAAGATCAGGGGTTTATTCGTTTCATACTTATGGAATGCAGTTTTCAATTGATATTGTTTTTTTAGATTCAAACTACCAAGTGGTTTATATCGCCTATAATCAGACGCCAATGGCAAAAGATATGCCAAGGCCTTTGATCACGCCTCCTCGTCCTGCTCTTTATGTTCTAGAGCTTCCCGCGATGAGTGCTGAAGGGTATGGATTAAAGCTTGGAAGCCAAGTTTCAATTAGAACCTGATAATTTTCCCATACCACCCTTAACCTCTTCTTTAAGAAAAGGTTATATATTCTTTAAAAATTAAAATATTTTTTACATTTTACCCTTAAAAAGGGTCTTCTATTACGGTAACTTTTTGAAAAGAGCAGGAATATGCCTAAATTTATTCATAAAAGTATCAGTATTTTTTTAATATTTTCATTCCTAACTTATTATTTTTCAATGAGTTATGGGCATGATTCTCCTGTCATAGGTCCTCTGGCTGTGTCAAGTCTGGGGGCAATTCCTCTGCGAACTCTATCCGTCAAATCGAATACCCTTTTAGAAAATATTAGAATTCCAAGTGATGTGGGAGAAATCATTGATCAAAATATTATTCCAGAGAGACCTCTTCTTTTCATTCTGGAAGACATTCATTGCAATGCGGAAGTGCAAAAGAATGAGGAGAGGATATTGAGAGCATTGGAAGCAGAAATAAAAGATGCTGGGAAGTTAGGAAGCTGGGAGGCTAAAAAACAAAAGGTTTCTCCCAGCCTTCTAGCTTCCCAGCTTCCTAGCCAGCCTTTCCATGTTTTCTCCGAAGCTGCCTCAGGCCTCATGGACATGTCCTTTTTTACCGCTTTTCCTGATAAGGAAGCTCTCAAAGCAGCTCGGAAGAAATTACTGGAAAACCATGACATTAATGGTTTGGAATCTTTCTTAATCAGTGAAGGCTCCCAGAAAGTGAAAGGAATCGGAATTGAGGATATCGAGACTTATGTGTCTAATGCAAAATTAATGAATGAGTTGATGGAGGAGAAGGAGCTTCAAGAGAATGTCTGGAGTGGACTTGAAGAACTGTTTGAGCATTTGAGACAAAAGATTTATCCAAAAGAATTGATAGAACTTATTAAAAAGAGGGAGCAGTATCGGAAGATAGATTTAAGGGAATATATAAAGCAGCTCGAGGCTCGAGGCTCGAAGCTCGAGGCAAAAACAAAGACAAAAGAAAAAACTGAAAATGCAGAAAATCAATCTCTTCCTCTTTCCTCCTCGAGCCTTGAGCCTCGAGCTTCGAGTCAAAACTATCCCCAGCTCGAACTCTATATTAAACTCCAATCACTCGAAAAGAAAATGGACGCATCAAAGATCGAGTCCGAATATTTAAAATTTCTATCCGAATTAGAAAAGAAACTACCCAAAGAAGCAATGGCAGAAGTAATGAGGCATGTGTTGGAGCATCGATTAGGAAGAATGAGTGATGAGGAGCATTATCTTTATTTGAGACGATATCTAGAA
>JACOUC010000080.1 GCA_016178055.1 Chlamydiota bacterium
GGCAATGGCCTCTTCTTGGGGTAACTCTGTACGCAATGCGTAAAGGCCATTTCTGATTTTAAGGAAAAGGTTATCACAATGGTCCTTGATGAACTCTTGCGTTGCCCGAAGTGATACGTCAAAAATACGCTGGAAATCGAGGGGTGAAAAAAGGCGGATGCCTTTTGTTTGAAGATATTGTTGAACAAATAAAGGTTTAAGTTTTCGCTCCATATAGCGCTAAATATTAAACGTATTATTAAGGCTATTTTAGTCCCTTTCCCAAAAGATGCAAGTTTTTTATTGGACCTGTTTTGTCTGTGGAGATTGCTTGAGGGCTTTCAATTAAAGTTGTGTTTGATTTGCCTTCCACTTTTCTAATTCTATTTTTGTGAGGTATTGAAGCTCATAAAGTTTTTCCATGATTCTTTGAACACTCTCTTCGATAGATTCTTTGTCCGAATGGATGATGATTTCGGGATGAAGAGGCGCTTCGTAGGGATCTGAAATTCCGGTGAAATTTTTTACTTCTCCTGCCAGGGCCTTTTTATAAAGGTCTTTCACATCGCGTTGGGTCAGCATTTCAACGGAGCACTTCACGTAAATTTCTACAAAATTTCCGATCTCTTTTCGAATCTCGTCCCGCACGTCTCGGTAGGGAGAAATCACGGCCGAAATGGCGATCACGTCATTTCGAGTGAGGAGTTGGCAGAGAAAACCAATCCGGCGAATATTGATGTCACGGTCTTCTTTCGAGAATCCTAACCCCTTACTGAGATGGGTTCGGACAATGTCGCCATCAAGGACTTCAACTTTTCGACCTAGATTTTTGAGAATCTTTTCGATGATTTTAGAAAGGGTTGATTTTCCAGAACCGGAAAGCCCTGTAAACCACAATGTGAAACCGCTGGACATAAAACTTTCTTTGATTTTTTACTTATCGCTTACAACTTATAACTTATAACTGTTTTTACTCCACCACATCGTGTTCGATGGGTTTAACTTTAATCCCAAGATCTTTGAGGTGTTTAATGGCTTTTTCGACCTCTTCTTTTTCTCCATCCATTTCTAAAGCGATCAGGCCAACACCTGTGCTCACACTGGCGCTTCGAACGTTGGTCACGACCTTAAACTTGTGACCCAGTTCATAGATCACAGGTTCTTTGATGAGAATTTCTGGAAATGTTAAATATACTTTTCGCTTAATCATAACGTTTTACCGATAGTTCTCCCTGGACAGTTTTCCTCCTGCAATCGCAGGAACAATGGAAATGTCGTCTCCATCTTTCAGAGCCGTTTTTAAATTTTCTTTAAATCGAATATCTTCTTCATTGATAAAAATATTAATGAATTTTCGAACATTGCCTGTTTCATCGCAAAGTCGACCTTTCATCCCTGGAAAGTTCTTTTCAAGATTTTCGATGAGTTCAGAAATATTTTTAGCAGTCGCTTGAATCTCTCCCTGTCCATTCGTAATTTTTCTTAAAGGTGTTGGAACTCTTACAATCACTGACATATCTTTATCCCTCCATGGATGATTATTTTAAGGTTTGATTTCTGTTGCCATGAACTTTCGTCCACTTCACTGCATGAAGTTAGTCCATAGTCGACAGTCAACGGTCGACAGTTTTAAAAGAAGTATTTATTTTCTATGGACTGTAGACCGTTGACTATGGACTCGTTTTCATTTTTGATTTTGTGTTAACTTTTGTATATTCTATCAAAATCTGAAAGTTTTGCATCAATCACTTGAGGTTCTCCGACTTTTCCAATCAGGGCCTCTTGTGTTTTTAAACCATTTCCGGTAATGCACAATACAACACACTCATCCTTAGGAATATGCCCTGAACGAATGAGTTTCTGGAGTGTTGCCAAGGTGACGCCACCCGCAGTTTCTGTGAAAATACCTTCGGTCACAGCGAGGAGTTTCATTGCATCTACAATCTCTTCATCCGTTGCGGCATCGGCCCATCCACCCGTTTCTTTGATGGTTTTAATCGCATAATATCCATCGGCTGGGTTTCCAATAGCGAGAGATTTCGCAATGGTGTTTGGTTTTTCAGGTTTAAAAAGCTCGTGACCGGCTTTAACGGCATGGACGATGGGGGCACAGCCTTCCGCTTGAGCGCCATAGATTTTTGTAGAGGCATCCTCCACCAAACCCAATTCATAGAATTCTTTCATGGCCTTTCGGACCTTGGTAATGAGCGATCCCCCGGCCATGGGAACGACGATGTGTTGTGGGGTACGCCAACCCATTTGTTCCATAATTTCATAGGTATAGGTCTTTGACCCTTCGCCATAAAAGGGGCGAATATTGATGTTTACAAATGCCCATCCGTATTTATCTGCAATCTCGCTCGAGAGACGATTGACTTCATCATACGTCCCTCGAATTCCGACCAAATGGGTTCCGAAAACAAGGGTGCCCAGCACTTTCCCTTGCTCGAGATCTGCCGGAATAAAAATATAACTTTCAAGCCCTGCATGGGCCGCATTAGCTGCGACAGAATTTGCCAAATTTCCCGTTGATGCACAGGCGACCACCTTAAATCCAAATTCCTTTGCCTTAGAAAGGGCAACGGCTACGACACGGTCTTTGAAGGACAATGTCGGATGATTCACCGCATCATTTTTAATATAGAGTTCTTTTAAACCTAGAAATTCAGCGAGTCTTTTCGATCTAAAAAAAGGAGTAAACCCGACCTCAAGGCCTACGGTGGGGGCTTGACTTAGGGGAAGGAGCTCTTGATAGCGCCACATCGTGGTTTTTCGTGAATGAATCACTTCACGCGTGAGCACTTTCTTGATCGCAGCATAATCATAAACAACTTCAAGGGGGCCAAAACAATCTTCGCAGACATGAACCGGTTCTAGGGAATATTCTTTTTGGCATTCGCGACATTTCAGCCCAAGGGTATAAGATTGTGTTCCAGTTGAATGAGCGGTTGTGGATATCTTCACCTCGTTCGATCCCCTGATTCTATGAATTTAAGAAAAATTAAAAAAAAACCTCTTCTGATAAGAAGAGGCTTGAATTCTCCTCTCTTATCTTTCTCTTTATTAAGTTTAAAAGTTTAATAAAAACCTAAAAATAATAAGAGAAGGAATTAGCACCTGACCCCCGACGTACATCAGGGCGGTTGCCGTGGCATCATCGGGCCTTTCCCTCAGCCACTCTCGATAAGAGTTTATATCTGACATCCTCCCATAAAGGGACATTTGACGTCAAGAATAATTATTAAGAAATAATATAAGAAATGAGATGGAAATAGAGATTGACCTTCTTGCTTGATGTTGATAATGTACTCGCAAATTTAAGTTGTTTTAGGGTAAATGTTTAAACGAGAAAGGCAGTATATTGCATCTTTTTGATTGTTCCTGGCTGGCTCTCTTTTTAACTGTTTTTATTTCGGGGCATTTTACAGTTGCCTGCGTTTCTCTCTATTTACATCGTGAGCAAACCCATCAAGCCCTTGTTTTTAGTCCATGGGTTTCAGTTCCGATGCGTGTGTGGCTTTGGATTTCGACCGGGATGGTCACCAAAGAATGGGTGGCTTGTCACCGTAAACATCATGCCTATGTCGATCGGGAAGGCGATCCGCACAGTCCTGTTCTTCAGGGGCTTTTTTTAGTCCTTTTTTTTGGTGTAAGTCTTTATCGAAAAGCGTTTAAGGACCCATCGATTCTTAAAGAATTTGGAAAAGGGACGCCTGAAGACTGGTTAGAAAAAAAAATTCTTACCCCCTATCACAAATGGGGCATTTTCATTCTTCTCGGTTTGGACATCCTTTTTCTGGGGTTGATATCAGGAGGCTTAGTGTGGGGTCTTCAAATGACCTGGGTTCCTTTCTGGGGAGCAGGGGTCGTCAATGGCGTTGGGCATAAATTTGGATATCGCAATTTTGAAACCAAAGACTACAGTAAAAATGTTGTGCCTGTCGGCGTTTGGCTTTCAGGAGAAGAACTTCACAATAATCATCATTATCAACCGAGCAATCCAAAGTTCTCCGCAAAATGGTTTGAATTTGATATGGGCTGGCTTTATATCAAGCTTTTTCAAAATCTAGGGCTGGCTAATTTATCAAAACCTTCTCAAGAAAAACTCACCTTAGCTGCATCATTGAATTGATAAATGTTTTTTGCGCAAATTTGTTCTAACTCTTCTGATGTCAAGGCCATTTAACATACAATTTTGAACTTTTTCCTAAATTTTTCCCCTCATTATTTTTATATTTTTTTTTACCTATTTTCTATTTGAGGTGTCTATACTATTGGGAAAAGTGTAGCAAGAAAGCCTTCGTTTATCTCTTGGGAATGAGATAAAAATGAGTAACTGGTAACCGGTAACTGGCAACCGGTGACCCGAATAAGCGAGGAACGATGGAAGAACTATTAGATCAGGCGCTTTTAAAACGCTTTGTTGAAAAGGACGAGTCGGCTTTTGATGAGCTGGTTCTTCGGTATCGGAATTCAACTTATAACTTGGTCTTGAGTGTGGTAGCGGATATGGAATTGGCCTGGGAAACAACTCAAGGCATTTTTATTGCAGTCTATCAAGAGTTGAAAAAGAATCGTCTGAAATGTTCGGTTGCAGTTTTGATTTATCGTGTTGCTGTTGATTATGCTGTCAGTTTATTTGGGAAGAGGAAAAAGGCTGGTATTTTTTCAGGGGATGAAAGAGGATGGATCAAAGAAGTCAATGGTGATGAAGCGATTACTGTTTCTACACCTCTCCATCTGATGAAGGAAGAGATTTTTAATGAGGGATTTGAAAGGTTATCAAGGATGCAAAAGTTGGTGATAATTCTGAGGCATTTTGGGAGTCTTTCATTTGAGGAAATGAGCGAAGTACTCGAACAGAAAACAGATTATTTAAAGGTCGTGCATTATCGGGCCATTAAGGTTTTAAGAAAGGCCTGTGAAAGATAGGTGACGATATGAACTGTCGAGAACTTCCAAGTTATTGGGATGATGATTTAAGAAAAGGGGATTCTCTCCAAAAAGGGAATCTTTGGTCTCATTTAGATGAGTGCTCCTCTTGTCGAAGAGAATTGATGGCCAACCTTGATATGGTTGATCGGATGAATCAACACAAAGTCCATGTTGAACGTTTCGGTCGTGATCCAAACGATTATTTTATGTTGGCACTGCGTCGTAAAATTCAGAATCAGAATCAGTATCAGCAAAAGAAACAATTGGCTCTTTGGGTCTTTTTGGGGAAAGCTGAAGCAGTGTTGATTGCCCTTCTTGTGGTCGGACAGGTCACCGTTTTCCAGAAGCAGAGTTTCTATAGAACTCAAGCCCAAGATTTATTGAAGAATCAAGCGCAATTGCAAAATTCAATTGCCATGATGGAAACTCAATTAAAGGAAACGAAAGGCCAACCTCTTTCTCAAGATTCAGCCCAGAAGGATGAAAATACGCCTTCTTCCGTTGAAGAAAAAAATCAAGAAAACGACTCCTTTCGATTTCAAGCCGCAGATTTATTAGGGAGAGGAGGATTTCTAGAAATTCAAAAAATATTTCTAGAAAGAAAATTGAGTTTTGAAGCCAAGGTCGAAGAGGAGGTTCAAAGAGAAGCTCAAGCGGGACCCTCTCCTGTCGATGTTGGAGGCGAGCAAGATTTTCAAGAAGATCTTGAGGGCGATCCAGAAAAGAATCCAGACAATTCTTCGCAGCCCCCTCCAGAGGATTCTCCCAATCCGATTTTAGAGGATTCGGATCCAATGAAAGGGTTCCATCCTCCCTCAGGTGTTGTGCTTCATTCTAAGATTATTCCCGCCACAGTGATAATAGGCGTTTGGAGTTTTACTCAATATGAATCTTTAAATTCTTCAATGAAAAAAGAAATGGGAGAACCTCTTCCCTTTTCTGGAAGAACGATTTCAATGAATTTTTTGACTGAACTGAAGGGAGGGAATTCTCTTAAAGAAAATCATTTTCAAATAGATAATATGAAGGGTTTAAAAAATGAGCTTCAAACCTTTTTGAAAGGGCCCGTTCCACTCCCTGATATTGGAAAGGGGGATTTTAAAAAGGGTATTGTTTCTCCTCTTGAGCTAAAAAATCACGCTTCAATGGGAGTGATAAAAGGCGAGGGGATTTCCCCCGCACTCCAAGCTTCTTCTCCTTCCTCTCTAAAGGATGTTGTGAGTGTCGTAACGAGCGGTCTTGATTCAGCAAAGGGTCCGGTCAAAGATCATCATCCCATAGTGAATCCTCCTCGAGTCCCTGTAGACTTAAGGGAGCCGTTACCTCTTCCGCAGTTGAGACCCGAAGGGGGGAATTCTGGGGTGGTTCCAGAACCAGGGAGGGATTCAGGTAAAATAATGAAGGATAATTTTTCTGGGGCAAATTCAGACGAACGTCCTCGACCTAGTTTAAAGGACGATTTTTCGAGAAAATGATCACGAAAATGGTCTACAGTCTACTCTTTTCATTCACTTGAGTGAACGAGAATTTATGATGACAATGATGAAAAATACCTGTGAGGTGTAAAAAGATAATAATTTATTTTGATTGACATCATCCTTTTAATTAGGATGTAATAATAACGTAATAAAAATGTTTATTCTAAGGGAAGTCCGTGAAAATCGGACGCGGCCCCGCCGCTGTAACCCAGGCCTTTTTCGAAAAGGAAAAGGAACCTTTTAGCGTGAAAAGCCACTATTCTGACTTGTTGAATGACTTGTTGGGATGGGAAGGCTGCTCGAAGGACTGGGAGCCAGAAGACCTGAATAAATAGGATTAAATAAGATGTCCTTCGTGGGAAGGTAAAGATGGAAACGTGTATTTTCGATCGAAAATATAGGATTTTTCTACCCATTTTTCAACACTCTTAGGGTGTGGAAAGTGGGTTTTTTTATTCTATTTTTTCTCAAAGATCACTCATGACGACTCTCCCTTTTTCCCTCCCAAAAATAGTCACCAATTACGGGTTACCTGTTACCGGTCGCCCGTTACGGGTTACGGGTAACGGGTAACAGGTAACGGGTAACCGGTAACAGGTAACAGGTAACAGGTAACGGGAGACCGGTAAATGCGCCCCTTTAAAATTGCTCTGGGTCTTTTGACGTTCCTACGTTTCGGGAAAGTTCCTGTGAAGGATGAGGAGTTATCACGGGCGGCGGCTTATTTTCCAATGGTAGGGATTCTCATCGGATCTTTATTGGTGTTTTTGGATCAGGGTGTGAAAGAAGGTTTTTTTACCAAGAGACATTTTCCAAATGTTTTGGAGGAAAACTTCATTTTGTTTATCGTTTTAACAGCATTTCGTATCTCGAGAGGTCTGGATGAAATTTTTTGGGTTTCGGCGAGGCTTTTTCAGAGAGTCGTAGGAGTTTTGATTAAGTGTATTTTATTTTGTTGGGTCCCCTCCCCTTTGAGATGGATCACACTTTGCTTAATGACAACTTTTTCAAGTGGAGCGTTGGTTTTAGCCCTGAGGAAGATGGACGCAAAGAAATGGGAGCTTGAAGACATGCTTTGGTCTTCTCTCATTTGTGTTTTTCTAGCCATTGCATGTGGTCCTTTAGGGATTTTTGTTCTAGGCGTGAGTCTGCTTTTTTTAGCAGCCATGTTTCGCCTGGGGCCAGATCGCTTTTTAGGATTAGAAGAAGGGTTGGAGGGGATGGTGATTGTTGCGGTTATAGGGTTTTATTATTGGGTGAAGTAATTAAAACTTGAGACCTCTGAAAAAGGCCCATCTGACAACGTTTCCTGCTGCGCTTCTTTGTCGGCGTACGACAAAAAGTACGCCTCCGCAGTCGCTTGCGGGCGCTCTTCGCTCTGGACCTTTTTGAGAGGTTTCTAAAAGCAGGAGTTTTTCAGAGGTTTCAACTAAATTATTAATTTTAAAAAAGGGGGAAGCACGGTGAAAAATCTATGGAAGTTTGTTCTAGTGGGAAGTGTTATTTTTAATTTTGGAAGAGGGGTCGAGGCGGATGAGGTGGAAAAAATGGAACCGGTGATTGTGACGGCAACACGCGTTGAAACACCCATTAAACATGTGACTCAATCTTATACGGTCATTTCTGAAGACGAGATTTCTGGACGTAAAGAAGACACGGTCCTTGAGGTTTTAAGAGATGTTCCCAGTACTTTTGTGGTGAGGAACGGGACGCAGGGGGCCAATGCAACGACTTTTTTAAGAGGGGCTAATTCTGCTCAAACTCTGGTCTTGATCGATGGGGTGGAGGTCAATTCTCCCACCGTAGGAAGCTTTGATTTTGGTCATCTTGAGTTAGACAATGTTGAGAGGGTAGAGGTCATTCGGGGTCCCCAGAGTACCCTTTATGGATCTCAAGCCATGGGCGGGGTCATTCATATCATTACAAAAAAGGGAGAGGGAAAACCTCATGTGGCTTTTGAGACCGAGGGAGGAAGTGACGATACCTGGAGAGGTTTTGGAATGGCTTCTGGGGTCAAGGGCCCTCTCAACTATTCTTTGACAAGCTCTTATCTTACCACTGAGGGCGAGTTTGATAATGATGCTTATGAAAATCTTAATTTAACAGGGAATGCAGGTCTCGAGATCAATGAAAAGTTTCACGTTGACTTAATTTCCAGATTCACAAACGCAAGAAAAGAGATTCAGGATTTTGGTTTGACCGATCCTGATCCCAATCGATTCCTTCGAACGGAATCTACGTTGGTGGCTCTTAAGCCGGATCATTGGATTACGGATGGGTGGGAGCATCAATTCACCATTTCCTTGGTTCATGAGCATTTGAGGGATTTTGATCCCCTGGATCCAAATGAGGTGGGGACGGATGTTTTATCCAATATTACGAATGAAATTTGGACTGTTCAGTCTCAGCATAATTTCTTTTGGGGAGATTTGCAAACGATCACTTTGGGTTTAGAATATGAGGGATCTCAGGGGAAGAATAATACAACGGGCGATTCATTTAACGGGGATTTTAGTTTTGATAAAGATTTGAATGACAAGGCCGTTTATTTTCAAGATCAGTTTAATTTTTGGGATAAGGTTTTTGTGGTTCCAGGAGTCAGGGTCGATGATCAGAGTATTTTTGGCACTGAAACCACTCCTAAAGTTTCTGGGGCTTTTTGGATTCTTTCTCAGACCAAGCTCAAGGCCAGTTGGGGAGAGGGCTTCCGGGCTCCCAGTGTGAATGAATTGGTTTTCCCTAACTTTGGAAATCCCGATTTAAAAGCGGAAGAGTCTAAGGGTTGGGAAGCCGGATTTGAGCAGACTTTTTTTGAAAAAAAGCTCGAATTTGATTTTGCCTATTTTCGCAATGATTTTGACAATCTGATTGATTTTGAAGTGATTTCAACCGATCCTTTTGTGGGCCATGCCAATAATATTTCAAAGGCCAGCACTGAGGGGACAGAGCTTTCAGCTTGTGTGACACCTTGGAATTGGGTGACGTTGAAGGGGAGTTGGTCTCATCTTGATGCAAAGAACGAGGTGACAGGAGAAGCCCTTAAGCGACGTCCGGATGACAGTGGTTCACTGGATCTTCTTTTGAAATGGAAACAAATTTCTTTTTCGACCGATGTGACTTTGGTTGGGTCTCGTCCCGATTTTGGTCAGGATCTTTCGAGTTTTATTAAAGTGGATATGGCTCTTTCTTACCGGTTGAATAATCACTGGTCTCCTTATGTGAAAGTTCAGAATCTGTTGGATGATGATTATGAGGAGGCAGCCGGATTTCCAGCCCCTGGGATTCTTGTTTATGGAGGAGTGAAGGGAGAGTTTTAGAGAAGCGGAGAGTGGATAGTATTGGGTGTGTAGTGTTGCCCCGGGAGCTGAGGCGGTCCCTGTCGGGGGCGCTCGGCCGCCCACCGAGCGGGCCTCGCTCGACGGAGCCAGTCGCTCGGGCCGACTATTCGTCGGCCCGCCATGGTCGCGACTGCCTCCAACGCCCCGCCAGGGACCGCCTCAGCTCTCTCGAGTCAGAATAACGATCACTGATTTGAGCTAAACTGTTTCAAATGCTGGGGGTTATTTTTAATACACTTTGAGTGTTTTATTAGATAGCTATAACTTTGCTGCCGATCGATAGAAAATTTATAGCTTTTTGAATTTTTAAATGGTGTGTGATGAAAATATTTTTATATCTCATTCTTTCAACCTTGATTCATGGGGCTCTCATTGCGGTAGGAGGGGTTTCTTATTTTTCCCATGAGGGTTTATCGCGATTTGATGTTGAAAGGGGAGAGGGGAGTATTCAATTAGAAATTGTGGTTCCGGGACAAAAAGGGGAAGATAAGGAGTCAAAGTTAGAGAATGAAAAATCGCAGTTTCGTTCAAAAGAAATGATTCATAAAAATAAGTCCATGGTCAACGGTCCACAGTCCATAGAAAAAAATGATTCCTTTAGAGCCATCGACCACCCGCCTCGCCCGATTCGTCGATCAGACGAGTCGAGGCTGGGTCGACTGTTGACTGTGGACTCTTTTGCGCATAAGTCGACGAAAGTTTATGAAGGGTCATCCTTCGACCCTACTCAGGACAGGCAGACCAAAAAAAACATACCCCCTATCAGGATTCTTTTTCCTCAAAAAGTTGGAGCTTTATCAACGGGACCTCGTGAAAGCGGGATGAATCCCGCTCCTTCCTATCCTCGGATGGCGATGTTAAAAGGGTGGGAGGGTGAGACTTTAGCGAAAGTGTTTATTACAGAAGAAGGAAGCGTGGCTAAAGTAGAGGTTCTTAAATCGTCGGGTTATGAGGTGCTCGATCAGGCGGCTCTTAAAACTTTGAAAGAGTGGCGATTTGAACGAGGAATGGCTTGTCAGAAGGAAGTCCCGGTGAGGTTTGTACTTAGCAAAATAAATAACTAAAAAATTATTTTTGACCTTTCTTGAAAATTGCGTGTCTTGTGTCTTGTTTATTAGATAAGGATAGACATGTTCAAATCACTTTCAATAGAGGGGGTCCTACCATGAAGTCCATTCTACGCTTCTGTATTCAAAGATGGAATATTTTGCTTCTTGTTTTTGGATTAACTATCGGGATAGAATTGAGTGTATCTTTTTCTGATGCAGGGACTTCTAGTAAAGTTTTGAAATCAAAATTTTCCGCTCAAGAGAAAAACGCTGTTCAATTAGCTATAAAAATTCTCACAGGGTTAAAGCAGTTTAAAGATGTTGATCTCAGTAAAGAGATCGGTGTTTTTAAAACAATTTTGAATGATCCTTACCTTCTTCACGTATATTTCACGCAAGTTCATCCTAAAAAGGGGATTTCCGTTTTTAAGACGCGTTTGGGTGTTCATATGACGCGTGAGGGGAAATTGATTAGAATTTCGGGCCGTTGGAACCTCATTTAAGTAAACTTGCTTTGAAAGCTCGCGTTTCTAAGGAAAAAGCGGTTGCATCTGCAAAAGAAGTCTTGGTTTCTCAAAAAGCCATTCAGGCAAGCGATTCCGTAAAGATCTCTCAATCCAAGAAAATGATTTTAAGCTCTCGACTGAGTCAAGACCACCGTTCTCATCTTGCTTGGTATGTGGAAATATTGGAGGGAATAAATCATTGGCAGGTTTTTTTAGATGCTATCTCTGGAGAGAGCTTGTTTCACTATAACGCGACATGTTCTGCCATAGGGAAAGGCATGGGTCATTACTCATCTGGCAAATTAGTCCCTCTCATCACTCAAAAAATTCAGTCAAAACTCTTTAATTTGGAAGATGCTTTTCATCAATATGGAACGTATGACGCTGCAAATCAAGTCGCAGAGGATTCAAGTGATTTGGACGAGTTTACAGAAAATTTGGAATCGATCATTAGCATTTTCTCAGATACAAATAATCTTTGGACAGACGAATATCAGTATTCTGCCGTGGATGCACATTATCATGCAAAGTGGACTTATCAGTATTATGCCAATACATTTCAATGGTATGGGGTAGATGGAAACGACGAAGTGCCTATCAAAACGGTTGTTCACTATGGGGAGGCGATGAACAATGCCTTTTGGATCCCCAGTGGTTATGTGGTTTTTGGGGATGGAGATGGGGAATACTATCAATCACTCACGTCTTTGGATATTGTGGCTCATGAGCTCACGCATGGTGTGGATGAGTACACTTCTCAATTGGTCTATGCCAAGGAATCAGGTGGATTGGATGAATCCTGGTCTGATATTTTTGGAGTCGCCGCTGAATTCTATGCAGCCGACCGAGGCTATGGTGAAGCGGACTGGATGTTGGGGGAAGATCCAACGCTTCCTGACTATCCTTATGGAGAGGCGACACGTTATATGGACGATCCTACGAAGAGTTATCAAATTGACCATTACTCCAATTATTACGATGGTCTAGATGTTCATGTCAGTAGTGGGATCAGCAACAATGCCTTTTATCTCATCAGTGAGGGAGGGACAAATTCTACATCGGGATTGACCGTTGCAACGGGAATTGGAATTAGCAAAGCCGAACAGATTTTCTTCAGAGCTCGAAAGTTTTATATGGCCCCTGAAAGTACTTTTCTGGAAGCAGCTTACGCGACGATTTGGAGTGCTTCAGATCTTTACGGAGAAGAGAGTCAAGAGGTTAAAACCGTGCGAGAGGGCTGGAGAGCAGTGGGCGTTTCTGCGGATTTCTCGATTGATAGTCGCTACCATCTTTATGGACAGGATACGATTGTGATAGAACCCAATAAAGAAGCGGTTTTAAATGCAACATTTGAATGGCCTTTCAGTTCTCCTGGAAGTGTTGAGTGGTCTGTGAATGTTTTATCCAGTGAGGTCCATGTAGATTGGAGTATCCATCCGATCAATGTTGAGGCAAGCGAGCGGGGTGAAATGACGCAAGCCGAGATCCTTTTAAATGTTGCTACTGAGCACACCGATCCTGTGGATATTGAGATTGTAGAAACCTTTTCTCTAGAGGGAGGGAGTTCAAGTTCTCTTTCAAAGACCTACCATCTTTGTGTGGATGATCATACAACTTATGGAACTTCAACCGATGTTGGCCAGTCCATTTTTCGGGGCTCGGACTTTTACATCTATGGAATTAATTTGGACGAGGTTGATCAGGTTGTTTTTTCAGATAGCGTGTCGGCCTCTTTTACCCTTGAATATTTAGAGGATCCGACGTATCCCGTTTTACATGTCTGGGTTCCTGACTTAGCCGTCGATGGTCTTATTTATTTAGATAATGTTTCTTTAGATGAAGGAATGACCTACTACATTGTGGATAGTATTCAAGAGGCGATTGATAAAGCGGCTTCTGGGGATACCATCATTGTCCCTCCCGGAGATTATTATGAAAAGTTAACCATTACTTGGAAATCTCTTTATCTCATCAGTAAGGAAGGGGCCTCACAGACAAGGATTATATCTACGGATTCCAGGACTATCTCTGTTGATGGTGAAACGACCTTTCTAGGGCAACCTATAACGGAGGCATTCACCTTGGAAGGTTTTACCATCCTCAATCAATATAGTGGCAGCACCCCAAAATGTCTGTATATTGAGGGGATACAAACCGTTATTTTGAAAAACAATATCATTCAAGCCGAGTGGAATAGTCAGGATTATGCAGGATATGGGATCATGGTTTCTTATATTCAAGACTTTTCAATGATCGGCAATACATTTGAATGTAATATCGGTGCCTTTCTCTATGCCAATGTTACAAATGCAGATATTCAGAATAATATTGCTGTTTTTGGAACAGCGGTTGATACCTCTGGCTATTCGGGTTATGACTATTACACAGCCATTGTCGTCAGCCTCAAGAACTACAGTGATCAGTACGGAGAAAATCAGTGCAATTTTATCAATAACACCATTTCCATCTACAAGACTCAGAAAAATGCCCAAATAGGTATGTCTTTAACTTGGTACGATGGTCAAACGGTAGAGGCCAATTTGATTAACAATATTTTAGAGGGGGATATGGATGAAGGATTATTTGTTGATACTCCTACGGAGTCTGACCTCTTGAATGTTTTGAATAATGATGTTTATGGAGCGCTGACGCTTTACTCTGGGGTTTCAGATCCGACAGGTGTTGACGGAAATTTATCCCAAGATCCTCTCCTTGACGAAAGGGGTCATCTGACATCGGGCTTGCCTTGTGTTGATGCAGGTCTAGATACCTCTACCTATGGAATGACCACCGATATTGATGGAGACAATCGCCCCATCGATGGGAATGGCGATGGAACGAGTCTTTATGATATTGGAGGAGATGAATATTTACTTCCTTAATTCTCAATTTTTTTGTTGAAGCGTGTGAGGATCAAAAGAGAGGCTTCGTAATTCTTTTGCGAAGGTGGCTGTTAAAATTACAACGCCCAAGGTGATGATTCCCCCCACGGCCACGCATGGAATGGTTCCAATCAGGGAGGCGAGAAAGCCACTTTCAAAGGCGCCGAGCTCGTTCGAGGCACAGATAAAAACCCAGTTGGCAGCAGCCACTCGACCTCGCATGGCATCAGGGGATAGGAGTCTGAGCATGGATCTACGGATGATAACACTGACTCCGTCAAAAACTCCTGTAAGAAATAGGGTGAATAGCGAAAGAAGAAAGTTTTTTGAAAAGGCAAAGAGAAGGATGCTGATTCCAAATCCAGAAACGGTTAATAATAGATTGCGTCCCGCTTGACGGATGGGAGGGAAACGGGTGGCCAGGAGGGTGATTAAAAGTGTGCCCAGAGAAGGTGCTGCATTGAGCATCCCTAATCCTCGAGCGCCCACATGGAGAATATCATTGGCATAAATTGGAAGCAGTGCGATAGCTCCGCCAAAAAGGACGGCAAATAAATCCAAGGTCATCGCTCCTAGAAGGGGCTGGGTTTTAAAAACAAAGCGCCATCCCATATTGATATTTTTAATCATGGATTCTTTTCGCTCTGGTTTGGGCTGAGGCTGGGGCTGAATGAAAAAAGTTGAAATCCACGAGAGAATGAAAAACCCCGTCATCACAAGGTAGGAAGCGGCCACTCCCCAGAAATCAAAGATGAAACCAATGGCTGCAGGGCCAATGACTGAGCAGCTGACCCATGTGCTCGTAATCCAGGAAGAGGCGTTGACGGTGAGATGTTTGGGAACAATTTGGGATTCAAACGCTGTATTGGCCGGATCTGCAAAGGCCCGTGCAATGCCTGCTAAAAAGATGACGGCATAAAGTCCCAAGAGAATATGGGTTTGGGCTTTCCAGGAAAGGTAGGCCAAGGTTAAGGTGCAGGTAAAGGAAATGATTCGGGTGATTAAAAGAATTTTGTGACGATTAAAATGATCTGCAACATATCCTCCCAGTGGGACAAGAGAAATAGCAGGAATCGCCTCAATGAGGCCCAGGAGTCCTAACGATAAGGGCTGATGGGTGATACGATAGATCTGAAAACCAATGACTACATTTAAGGCTCGGCTTGCCAGGGTAAAAAAACCGACCGAACCGATGAAAAGTCGAACATCGGGTATTTTTAAAGCATCCAGAAAATAATGAGGTCTGTCTTGAGAGGTCATTAAAGGAAAATCTAGATTGGAATGTTAGATCTGTCAAGCGAATTACTTTTTAATCGTTAAAGGCATTGAAACATGTTAAGCTGATGTACTTAAAATTGTACGTACTGATTATCGTACATATTGGAGGTATATGACAAGGGTAACCACAAGCGAGGCAAGACAGAAATTGTTTCAGCTGGTTAGAAGATCTATTAAGGGACATGTTCCGATTAGAATTACGTCTAAATCAGGAGATGTTATTTTGATGTCGGAAGATGATTACGAAAGTTTATTAGAAACACTGGAATTGCTTTCCATCAAGGGCGTGCTTAAAGGGGTTCAAGAAGCAAAAGAGGATATTAGAATGGGAAGGACAAAATCTCTCAAAGAGGTTTTTGGATGATCCTTCCTAAAGCATATGAGATCAGGATTACCCGTCGAGCGGAAAAGGATATCAAAAACCTCTCTCAAAAATTAAGGGAAAAACTTTTTGAAATTCTCACAGGAGTGATTTGTAAAAATCCTTATGAAGGAAAGAAACTTTTAGGAGATCTTCGAGGGAGTTATTCCTATCGACTGAGTTTCCAAGACCGAATTGTCTATAGCATTGATGACTCTAAGAGAATTGTGTATGTCGAGAGGGCAAGAACGCATTATGGAGATTGAGACTTATACGTTAATGAATTTTTTTATTCTGGATAAGGCTTCTTTCAATCGATCCATTCCAGTTGCGTAAGAGAGGCGAATAAATCCTTCTCCTGAAGAACCAAAGGCTGTTCCGGGAACGACGGCTACTTTTTCCTTTTCCAGGAGTTGATGGGCAAAGCTCATCGAGTCCATTTCTGTTTTTTGAATGGAAGGAAAAGCATAAAATGCGCCCGCTGGTTTATGGCAATCCAGTCCCATTTCATTCAAAGACTCAACAACAAAATTGCGCCGTTTTTCGTATTCCTTGATCATGGGAGCGAGAACACTGTCTCCGTTTTTGATCGCCTCACAGGCGGCCCATTGTCCCATAATCGGGGCGCACATGATGGTATATTGGTGAATTTTAGTCATAGCTTCAATTAAAGGGCGGGGCCCTGCGGCATAACCAATTCTCCAGCCAGTCATGGCATAGCCCTTTGAAAATCCGTTCAAGAGTAAGGTTTGCCCTTTCATTTCCGGAAGGCTGGCAAAGCAGGTGTGAGGAATGTCATAGGATAAATCGCTATAAATTTCATCACTGATCACAAGCAAGTTCATTTTTTGAATTGTTCGAGAGAGTTTAGAGAGTTCATCTTGGGTGTAAGATGTTCCTGTGGGATTGGAGGGGTAATTTAAAATAATGGCTTTGGCCCCAGAAGATTTATATTTTTCCAGGGATTTTATATCAATTTTAAAGTCATGTTTTTTCTCGGTGATGAAGGCAACAGGATTCCCTCCAGCCAGAGAAACCATGGGGCTATAAGAGACATAACAAGGTTCTGGGACAATCACTTTTTCATGAGGGTTAAGGAGGGCTCGAATGGCCAGGTCCATTGCCTCGCTGACTCCGACGGTAATCAGAATCTCATTTTCGGGGTCATAATCCACTTTGAATTTTTTGTTCAAATGTTGGGCGATTTTTTTGCGAAGTTCGAGCAATCCTTTATTAGAGGTATAAGTCGTATGTCCATGCTCAATCGAATAAATCGCAGACTCCCGAATGGTCCAGGGGGTATCAAAATCAGGTTCTCCAACCCCGAGAGAAATAATGTCCTTCATTCCAATGACAAGGTCAAAGAAGGCCCGAATCCCTGATGGGGGAAGGGTTTCCACGCGATCTGCAATTTTAAAAGGAAAAGAATTTTTCATCATTGTAACTCTAATTTTTTATCCATCCAATTTGTGGAAGAAAATAACCCCTCCAACTCCCCTTACATAAGGGGAGGGGCCCCCTCTTAAGTTAAGAGGGGTTGGGGGAGTTATGAACACAACGCTATTTTTCATAGCTGATTTAAAAACTAATCGCTATTCTTTTATCTTTTTCTTGAGATTGGAGTACGTCTCCATCCTCTTTGTATTTTTTAAGAAGAAAGTGAGTGACTGTTCCACGAACATTTTCAAGGGTGGAGAGTTTCTCCGAAACGAATGAGGCCACTGTTTGAAGGTCTTTGCCCTCAACTGTGACCAAAAGGTCGTAGCCTCCGGACATTAAATAGCAACTTTTCACTTCTGGGAAGTTATAAATTCTCTTGGCAAGCGAGTCAAAGCCGACGTCCCTTTGCGGAGTCACTTTGACTTCAATGAGCGCACGAACCTCACTTTGGCTGCGCAGAAGCTCTTTATTTAAAACGGTTTTGTAATGAAGAATAACTCGGTCTTTTTCATACTGGCGAACAGCTTTTTTGACTTCAACAATGTCTTTTTTGATCATTTTTGCTATTTCTTCAGGAGTCGTTCGCGCATCTTTTTCCAGAATTTCCAAAATCGGATCCATAGGGTACCCTTTCTATTCCAGACTGTTGAGATAAAATCTTTTGAACGTTTGAAAGTATCAGTATTAATGGTCTAGAGTCAATTTCATTTTTTTCTTGATTTTACTATTGAACGGGTGTTAGAGTATAGGTGTAACTGGTGAGTGTGTATGTGGTGCTTGAAAAAGGCAAACTGGTCGAAAGGCCAGGACCTCTCCGATGAGGAGTCGGAGGGCGTTCCGACGAGAGGTTGGGACGGCAAAGCCACAGACCCAAAGAAGAGGCGGCTCGTTGTGAGGAGTGGGTTCTTCGCGAGGATGAGATGGGTTCATTCAAACGAAGCATGAGGGATGAAGGGCGAGCAATAGTCTTTGGGTAGCTGGGTTGCCAAGAGAGTGGGGTTTAAGTGATTGGCTAAAAGTTAAGGGGTGTGAGTGTGGTTGCTTCACCTTAATTTTTAATCCTTGCACTTAAACCTTATTATAAAACCCGACCTTTTGATTCGTGAAAAGGTTGGGTTTTTTATTTTGAGCCTGTTTTAGGTGGGGGAAGGATGGGAAAATGAAAAAGTCAAATTCAAAGGGTTTTAGTGTTTTAGAAATGTTGTCGGTGATGATGATTATTATGTTTGTTGCAAGTCTTCTTCTTTCCTCGATGACGATTTGTAGAGACAAGGCTAAACAGGCGACGTGTATTAATAATCAATATCAACTGGCCAAGGCCATGATTTTATTCGCGACAGACACGGAGAAATTCCCCACAACTTTAGGCCAGTTAGACCATAAATATTTACCGTGGAATCCAGAATATCCAGGTTCAACCTTGCTGGCTTCGCAAACTCTCTTTACATCGGCCTATTATGATTATGTGACGGATCTTAAGCATTGTCCTAAAGTGGAACCCAATGAGGATGGATCTTATCCTGTATCTTATGGGATTAATCTCTACATTACCAATCGGAACTACGAAGCGATTAATGAACCTTCCGATACAGTGATGACGGCTGATAGCGATGTTCTTTATCTTGAGAACGCGGATCAAGGGGCAAAAAGACATGCGCACGGTGTGATTGCAAGCTATGCAGATGGGCACGTGATATGGCTTAAGGAGATTGAACCTTTTTCATCTATGGAAACTCAAGCCTCTGATTCAGATGCAGAAGTCTCAACTTTACCTCCTTCAGATGATACAGGCTCTACTGATACAGGTTCTACACCGCCTTCTACGGATGATGGGAGTGGGAGTAGTGGTAACAATGGTGTTGGAAATGGGGAAGATCCTGCTCCGCCCGGGGATCCTCCGATTAATGATGGGCCAGGAACATCTCCAGGTGACCCTGGAAATCAGGGAGGAACGCCAAGCGATTCTCCCCCAGTCGTAGCTTCTGATTTTGATCTGGACAAAGGGACGGTTTCATTAAATTATGATTCTACACTTCATGTTCAGATTTTGTCAGCGCAGTATGCCATTGATCAAGAAAACTGGTATGACATGTATGTGGATGCAGTGATGACCTTGCCGGGAGGAGAAGAGATTGTCCAGAACATTGTTGGAGGAAGCGGCGTGAATGGTGGAATGACGGCTGAAGAACTTGAACAATTAGCCTGGACAAGCGATGCTTATCAAGCTCAGACAACTGTGGATATTAAGGGGACTTCTAAATACTGGGAAAAGGTTAAAAAGAAAGGGAAGTGGGTCTGGGTCCAGAAAACAAAATCCTCCTATGATACCGGTCATGACTTGGATCGTCAGGTCTGGGTTCTCAAAGATGGGGATGTTGTTCCCTCTGTTCCGGGTCTGTGGAATCAAATCAGCGTGGGAGAATCTGTAGAACCTTATACAGAGGTCGGATCCGACGGTATACGAAGGATGAAACTTTCTGAGAATCAGGTGATTTATTTCTTTGAAATGGGACAGACGAGTCCCTATAAATCGAATGGGCAGGTCAATCTGGGTTATGATATGAATGATTTGGTGGTGTTAATGGATGTCAATAAGGTGTGAGGATAAAAATACAGTTCAAAGTTCAAGGTTAAAAGTTCAAAGAAAACCCAAGCCTGGAAATCCTTGAACTTTCAACTTTAAGCCGTTTTTATTACTCCTCGTTTTTCATCAGTTCTCTCTCGAGTACATCATCATCCTCTTCTTGAGTTTGTGGAGTGGAAGTTGAAGGAAGGGGAGGTTTCTTTTGTTTTTGTGGAGGAGGTTTTATTTTAGGGAGGAGACGCTCTTTTAGAAATTCGTTTTTGATTCCCATGACTTCAGCTTTGCGATAGTAAACATAGGACTTTTGATAATCTCTCAAGATGTAATAACAATACGCAAGGTTGTCGTGGGCTTCCCCATGGAGAGGATTCAAATGAATCGTTTCTTGGCATTCAGTAATGGCCTTTTGGAGTAAATCCTTATCTGCATCCTGTGTGGCCTGATTCATGAGGGTTGTGCAAAGCTGAAAATGGGCGTCCGCGTTTTCACCCTCTTTTAAAAGGTTCTCAATGCGATCTGCCTGAGTCAATAGGGGGATGGAAAATATGAAAAAGAGAGCGCTCATTTGAAGTATGAATTTTTGAGAGGAGAGTGGAATTTTCATGATTAAGCTCTTTCGCTTAGAAGATCATTCAGCATCGGGGCAACATCACTCCACGTTTTGTAGTCGCCCGATTTATCGGGCGGTCCATACATGGCCCCATAAATGGGGCGACTACAAATTCTTGCACTAGCACTTGCTATTCCAGTGGAATCAGGTGCATATGCTCTATACAATGCTAACATAAAAGATATATAATAAAATCTTTAATCCAAGTTTAATCAAGGGATATTCAATGAAAATAGCCATTCTTTCTAATCCTCAAAAGGGGCGGGTTGTGGAGGTTGTAAAAAAAATTCTTCAGAAATTCTTAAAGAAAAAGGGTGTTCAATTTTTTTTAGACAAGCATTTGTCTCAAGCCCTTCGCTGTAAAGAATTGTATCGGACGGATGAGATGATTCAAAAATCTGCGGATCTTTTAGTGGTTCTTGGCGGGGACGGTACTTTGCTTCATGCTGTTAAGAGAATTAAAAAGCCAGATCTTCCCATTTTAGGAGTGAATCTAGGCGGGATTGGGTTTTTAACGGACTTTACTCCGGATGATTTTCTTAAAGCTTTCCCAGAAATTTTGAAAAAAAATTTTGAACTGGATCCTCGTTTGATGCTTCAAGTGACTTATTTTCGAAGGCAAAAATCTCTGGGAGTGTATGAAGTTCTCAATGATGTTGTGATGACCAAGGGAGCGCTTTCACGCATGCTCACTTTACAAGTTTTTATCAATGGGAATGATTTAACAACCTATAAATCAGATGGGTTGATTGTTGCAACCCCTACGGGTTCTACAGCTCATTCATTATCCAGTGGCGGGCCTATCGTTGCTCCAAATTGTGATGTGATGATTTTGACTCCGATTTGTCCCCATACTTTATCCAATCGGCCTTTGGTTCTTTCTTGCCATCAGAAAATCCGGATTGAACTTGTGTCAAGCTCAGAAATGGTGGGACTTACCTTCGATGGACAGTTGGGTGTGGAATTCAAAGAGGGAGACGCGATTCTGATTGAAAGGAGTCAAAGAACCATTCCTTTAGTTCGATATCGTTCACACTATTTTGAAATTCTTCGGGAGAAGTTAGGCTGGAGAGGGACGATGGGGAGTTAGTCATTAATATCAAAATGCAAAATGCAAAATGACAGATTAAAATCCAAAATGTATCTATGCCTAGTCTTGTGAAAAATTTTCATTTTTGATTTGTCATTTTGCGTTTTGATTTTTGGATTTGTCTAGTTTAGGTTATAATTAAAGCAGAAGATAAATTTAAATTGGGTATAACTATCTATGGATAAACGATTTATAAAAAAAGAAGGTTTTGAGGTCTTTAATGGAAATGAGCTCATTATTAAAGGAGCTCTTGAAGCTGGGGTGAGCCTTATAACGGGCTATCCTGGATCTCCGGTCGCTGATGTTTTTGATGTGGCGTCTTCGATTAAGGAACTTCTTTTGGAAGAAGGGGTGCTTGCCCAGCTTGCGAATAATGAAGCGCTGAGTGTTGCCCGTCTGAATGGAACCCAGATGGAAGACATTCGGGCGATGGCGGTCATGAAAAGTGTGGGCCTTCATGTGGCTGCAGATGGTCTAGCCATTGGAAATCTTTCGAAGTCAGGGAAAAAGGGAGGGGCCCTGGTCGTGGTCGGAGATGATCCCTGGTCGGATAGCACTCAAGTTCCTGCCGATTCACGGTATCTTGCCAAGCATCTTCATTTACCTGTCATGGAACCAAGCACATTTCAAGAATTGAAGGATTGGGTGAAGATAGGTTTTGAGCTTTCGAGAGATTCTGATCTTTATCTTCTCTATCTTGTGACCACCAATCAAGCTGATGGGGGAGGAATTGTTGAAGTTGCCCGACATCTATCCCCGAAGTACAACATGAATCACCCGATTGAGCTAGATACCCGTAAGATTCCGGTCAATGATACGGTTCTTCTTCCTCCCAGAACGGGAGCCAGGGAGGTGGATTTAAAGGAACGTTATCAGAGGCTTCATCAAGCGTGCCGCGAAAGAAAAGTGAATACCCTTCTTTATCCCGCTCAGGGAATTCAGGAATTTGGATTTATCAGTTCAGGGCTTGCCTATAGTTATTTAGAACATGCCTTGTGGGAATTGGGGCTTCAAGGACGTTTTCCCATTTTAAAATTAGGGATAACTTTTCCGATAGATTCCAATGTCTTTTTAGATTTTGCAAGCCAGGTTAAAAATGTCATTGTGGTGGAGGAGCGAAGAGGATTCATTGAAGAAGCAATCACTTTGATTTTAAAAGATGCGTTTCAATCGGGATCTTTTTCTCGGCCTCCAAAAATATGGGGAAAATCGTTTCCGAATGGCTTACCCGGTATTCCTTCTACCCGGGGACTCAATCCATCGATTTTGATTGAGAGGTTAGGAGAATTATTTCTTCATTTTCCTCCAGAGGGGCTGGAGAGACTTCGTGTTCAGAAAGAATTAGATTTAATTGAAGAGGTTTCAAAATTTTCATTAGAGATTCCTGTAAGAACCCCTACTTTTTGCCCGGGTTGTCCCCATCGAGATTCTTCCAATGTGCTTCTGGATATTAAAAAAGATTTTAGAAATCCTAATTATATGAAGCAGCATCATAAGACTCAACCCGTTGATCTTCTTTTTCACGGAGATACAGGTTGTTATACCATGTTGATGTTTGAGCCCAATCAAGATTTGATGCATAACTATTCTGGAATGGGCCTGGGAGGCGGGACAGGGGCTGGGATCGATCCTTTTATTACAAACAAACAGGTTGTTTTTATGGGGGACTCGACCTTTTTTCACAGTGGGATGACGGCCATTTCGGATTCGATTAAAAATAACCAGGATATTGCCTATATTATTTTGGATAATAAAACAACCGCTATGACGGGGCATCAGCCCACGCCTGAATCGGATACGGATGTTTTGGGCCGGCCAACCTTTGCTCAGGATATTGAAGCGGTATTGAGAGGGATGACACGCAGGGGGCCAATTCCTGTGCTTAGGGTGAATCCAGCTTATCGTGAAGAATATCGTGAGGTCTTGGAAGAAACGATTTTGAAAGAGGGAGTAAAGGTCATTATTGCCGATAAGGAATGTGGAATTACTTTTCATCGTCGTCTGCGCAAAGAAAAATCCAAAATGATTCGTGAAAAAGGCTACTTACCTGAGGAAGAGTTTATCAACATTACTCCAGAGGTATGTGAGTATTGTTTGGAATGTACGAAATCGACGGGGTGTCCAGGGCTTACGGTCGAAGAGACGGATTATGGGTCAAAGATTGTGACAGACCTTTCAACCTGTGTAGCGGACATGGCTTGTACAAAAATCAAGGCCTGTCCTTCCTTTGAAAAGGTCATTGTGAAGCGGTCAAAGAAGACAATAGATCCTCTGAAGGGGATTGATCTTAAGTCTTTTCCTCAACCTCAGCATGGGCGGGTTCATGATCAGTGGCGGACTTATATTTCAGGAGTGGGTGGAATGGGAATTGGTGTTTTAACTTCTGTTTTGGTGCATGCAGGAATGAGGGAAGGTTATCACGTTCTTTTTTGCGACAAGAAAGGACTGGCCATTCGTAACGGGGGTGTTTATTCTGAAATTACCTTTCTCAAAGGTCCCTTAAAAGTATCGCCCCTGATTCCAAATGGCAAGGCCGATTTACTTTGGGGACTCGATGCCTTGGAGGCGGCCAGAGCCATTGATCCTAAAATGCCCATTCGAGTGGGGAGTCCTGAACGGACAACCGCTTTTATCAATCTATTTAAAACGCCGACGATTCGAACTCTAATGAATATAGATCATTTTTCAATTGCAGAGTTGGAGACTTTGCTTAAAACTTATACCTGTCGAGATCAATATGAAGGTTTTGATTTTTCGAGTCTCTCAGAAAAATATTTAGGTTCTAAGCTCTATTCTAATCTTGTCATGCTCGGATCTGCTTTTCAAAAGGGTTTGCTTCCTCTGGGGCTGGACAGTATTTTATCGGCCATTCAAGACACCATTCAGGGTGATTTAAAGAAAAATATTACCGCCTTTAATTTAGGGAGGCGGTTTATTCTTTCCCCCGAAATTTTTTCTTCTCATTCAAAGCACCATCCATTTCAAAATTTATTTGAAGAAAAACAGGAAATGTTAGCAAGAACTTTTAGAAAAGGAAAAAGACTCTCTCAAGGGTATCGCGAGTTGGTTCAAGGGGCGCTGACCCAATTGGTTTTAGATGATGAAACCTTAAGGCATTTTGCCCTGCGGGTCTATGATCTTATCCAATACGAGAATTTAGATTATGCAAAAAGCTATGTCAATCGTGTGCTTTCACTCTATCACAAAGACCGGTTGGAATTTAATTATGCGGCCACGAAGGCCGTCATCCTTTATTTGGCAAAGGTCATGTTGATCAAAGACGAGGTCTATGTGGCCCATCTTTTAACGAGCCCAGAAAAATTGGGGAGGGACAAAGAGCGTTATCATATTGATGAAAGGTTGGGTGATCGGGTCATTTACCGACATCTCAATCGGCCCCAATTTAAGATTTTTGGATTCAATGTTGAGTTTGATATTGTGACGCGCAATTGGCAGCTTCGGATCATGAAGCATTTAAAATTTTTAAGAAAAATTTTGTCAGAGTGGCATCGACCTGAAAAGGAATTTCGTCAATGGTATTTCGAGATGACGGACCGTTTCGACTTTCATGACGAATCCAGTTATCAACTTTACGTTCAGGCCTTAAAGACTCCGGAAGAGGTTCGCGGTTATCGCCAGATTCGTTATCTCAAAATGGAAGAGGCTCGCCTCAAAGTCAGTGAGCTTCTAGGAATGTCTTCAAAAGTTTCTTCTCTAACTTCAAAGTTGCCGCAAATGAAGGAAACCTCAAAAGCAAGAAAATGAGAAAAAGAAAAAGTAGTTTTATGAGAGATTATTTTTCTCTGGATGTGGGTCATGATCAGTTGCTTTTTTTCTTGAATACAACACCTCAAGATCGCTTGAACTGGTTGGAAGAAGTGAATGATTTTCTTTTTAAAACGATGTCCAAGGCCAAACTTTCTCTTTGGAGAAATGCTAGGATAGAAGGGGAAAAAATCAGGGGGCTTTACTCTTCTATCACTGCCTAAAATATGCTAGAATAAAACCAGATGTTGTGTTTATAAAATTCATTCGATAGGTAAGATTTCTCTAGGTTTTTTTCTTAATTGTTTCATGGTCCCATCACCTCTCGTTGGCCCTTCAGGCTGGCGGACCCGCCTTTAGCGGTACGAGAGGTGGTGGGATGGAGAAGAGATTATGGAAGACGTCCTGATAAGGAGGTGTCAAGTTTTCCTCTTGGGCGTGGGCTTTCTTTTTTTAGGACTTCCCTTAAGTAGCAATGATTCCCTCCCTTCTGCTATTTCAGAAATTTCAAAAGATCATCAGCTTACGAATCCTCCTCTTTTAGCAGTCGTTGTCGTAAAAGGGGGCGGTTCTTTGGGTGAAAAGATTTCTAGAGTGAACCAAGAGAATACGGTGCTCGATGGCTTACAAAGAAAACCCGATGGGCGTTTTGAACTTTCATTGGAGAATAAAGAGAATACGCTTTATTTAATTAATCAAGGGAAAATGAAGTTGGGGATGATCACCTCCTTTTTATCTTCTGATAAACGTCATATTCAAATATGGGATCTTCCAGAAAAGCCTTTGGAGGAAAACCGCTACCTTCAACAACCTTTTCAGAGTTTAGAAAAAGGAAATAAAGGAAATGAGAATTTAAATAACGAAAAAGGTTTTTTTCGTTTTTTGGGTCCTTTGGGAAATGACGCTTCTCTCCAAAATCTTGTTTATATTTATCCCGTGAGCGATCCTTCTCATCCTGAACCTATTCCTATTGGCATTGATGAAATTGCTCAAAAAATTATTTTTTCTGACAAGGGGCATCCTTCTATCGAAGTAGGGAATCCTCGCAGGGGTGTTTCGTTGGATGTGGATCTTTCTTTACGCAAAGCGATTCTGACAGTGATCACTTTAGGTCAAGCGGCCCGTTCTTCAGAAGAATTTCCTTTGGAAGAGGCGAAGTTGACACTCGATTTTTTAAATCATGGAGAACTGCAGTTTAATCTGGGAGGGCATGAAACTCTACTCCCTATTATTTTTAAACCTTTTCGTGAAAATAGTTCTGATCATCCAGGAAAAGGATTTTTTCGAGAAACAGGGGTGACGATTAGGGGAGTAGAACTTTTCGAAATTTTTGAGAAGGGCGAGAGGCTCAATTTCAATGGAGATAAATACAATCTTCTTTTAGAGGGGAAAGAAAAGTTTAAGGAGTTTAATCAGGGAGATTTGATGAAAGGGTTTAAAGAGGCTTTGAAAAAAGATTTATTGAGACCTGGAGAAAATTTGGGAGTACCTCATGAAGGAGAAATAATAAAGCCATCTTTAAACGTGAATAGACCTGCTGGAGAAACACGGCAGAATATTCAAGGAAGAGAAGAAAGACAAGGGCCCGATCATAGAGAAAGTCCTTCCGGAAATATGGGACAGGATGATCAATCTCGCCCCTCACCGCCTCATCCTTCTGACAACGATTTAAGGTCCAGAAAACAGAATTAGTATTTATTTCTACCCTCGCTTCAAATCTGAAACCAGGGTTGTATGATAAAATTCTCTCTTAGATAGGAATTTTCTCCTCCATAAAAAATAATTCCTTGCTCTTGAGAGTTGTCTTTTAGGTTAAACCACCACCTTATTGTTTTAAAATGGTCGCTGGAGACTTGCGAAGATGATTTAATTTCTAGAGGGAGAAGTTCTTTCCCGAGGTCAATCAGGATATCGATCTCATTTCCTGTATGGTCTCGCCAAAAGTAAAGGGGTGGTTCTTGTCCTGCATGGGTGAACAGTTTTACCAATTCTGAGACAACCAAGGTTTCAAAGAGGGCGCCTTTCAGGGGGTGAAGTGGAATATCTTCTGCGGATCTCAATTTTAAAAGATAGGAGAGTAAGCCTGTATCAAGAAAGTAAAGCTTTGGACTTTTGACAAGTCTTTTGCTGAAATTTTTGTGATGGCCAGGTAAAAGATAAATGAGCGAACTGGCTTCGAGAATACTGATCCAAGATTTTGCGGTGGGCTGTGCGATACCGGCATCGTTTGCTAAAGATGAAAGATTCAAGAGCTGGCCGCTTCTTCCTGCGCATAGCCGGACAAAATTTCTAAAGGTGGTCAGGTTCCCTATTTTTAAAACATCGCGTACATCCCGTTCCACATAACTTTGGTCATAAGAAGCGTACCAATCTTGCGGATCAATCTTTTGAGTGTAAAGTCTTGGGTAACAGCCTTTGAAAATAAATTTTTCAAGAGAGTCTTTAGGCTTTGGGATGCTTGCAATCTGGGTCAATCGTTTGACCGGTTCTTGAAATGGCTGGTGAAGAATTTCTGAGATGGAAAGAGGTAAGAGCCTCAGAATAGCAGAGCGACCCGCCAATGTTTGTGTGATTCTTTCCATGAGGATGAAATTTTGAGATCCTGTGAGAATCCAGGAGCCGGGGAGTGGACTGGCGTCGATCAGTTCTTGTAGATAGGATAAGAGTTGAGGCGCTTTTTGAACCTCATCAAAAATACAGGGGGCGGGGTTGGCTTTAAGAAATCCGGTAGGATCCCTCAATGCAAACTCAAGAAGATTGGGGTTTTCCAGAGAAACATAATGGTGATTTTTGAAGAATTCTTTGACGAGGGTCGTTTTTCCAGATTGTCGCGGTCCCGTGACATAAATCGCAGGAAATCCCTTAGAGAGTGTTGCCAGCTTGAAAGAAAGATATCTTGAAATCATATTTTCTGATGAGACTCATTAGAACATGTAAAATAATTCATGTCAAATTCAAAATTAAATTTTGAATTTGTAAAATATATAGAATCTGATGATATTATGAGATATCTTTGACTTTTTAAGGTGTTTTGGTGTCTTAATCTATGGAAATTTTTGTGAGAAGATCTTTTTTATAAAAAATAAATTATCTTGTTCTGGCCCAATAAGTTATGAAATTAATTCAAAAATTGATTAGCATTATCCTTAGTTTTAACTTCCTTCTCTATGACCTTACCCTTTCAAGCGGATGGGCCCAGTCTGGTCATTTGCAGCCACTGATGGGCCAATCGGGTGAGGGGATTCAGGGCCAATCGCCCGAGGTAAATCAGGATACAGCCCTTTCCTTGGAGGGCTTAAATATACCTCAGACAATAGGTGAAGTGACTGAACGCTTAATTTTGGAAGGGCGGCCGCTGGTTTTTCTCATTGAAGATGTTCATTGTAATTTGGAAGTTCAGAGGAATGTTGGAAAAATATTAAAACAGCTAGAAGCAAAGGACGGGCTCGAAGCAAAAACTCAAAACGGGCTGGAGGCTCGAGGCTCGAAGCTCGAGGCAAAAGCAAAAACGAAAGCAAAAACGAAAGCGAAAGCAAAAGCAAAAGCAAAAACTGAAGAAGCATTTACCTCGAGCCTTGAGCCTCGAGCTTCGAGCAGTCTTTTTTCCGCCTCTAGCCTCCAGCCTTTAGCGGTTTTTAATAGCATCCAGCATCTAGCTTCTAGCCAGATCTTTCACGTCTTTCTCGAAGGTGCCTCCGGCCCCATGGACGTGAGCCTCTACACGGGCTTCCCAGATCAAGAGGCTTTGAAATTAATCCAGAAACGGTGGTTAGAAAAAAATGAAATTACCGGAGCCGAGTCTTTTTTGATGAGTTCAGATCCCCGTCAAGTCGAGGGTTGGGGCGTGGAAGAGGTGGATGAGTATTGGAAAAACGTTTCTTCTATGGGGCAGTTGATGGAAGAGAAGGAATTCCAGTCACATGAATGGGAAAATTTAGAAGAGGCGTTTAAAAGTTTAAGGAAGAAAATTTATCCGAAGGAATTATTAGAGCTAATGAAGAAGCGGGAGCAGTATCGAGACTTTAAGATTGATTTAGGAGAATATTTAGAGCAGCTCAAGGCTCGAGGCTCGAAGCTCGAGGTTCGAAGCTCGAGGCAAAAGCAGAAAAAGAGGTCGAAGGTGGAAGGAAAAGAACGGATGGATGATGGAAGAAGGACGATGGAAGAAGGGAAAGCTGAGATCGCCACGCTCCCTACGGTCGCTCGCGATGACCACGATTCTGTCATTGCGAGGAGCCAGCCCTTTGTTAACAAAGGGCTGGGGACGAAGCAATCTCAGCTTTCACAGTATCCAACCATTCAAAAATTTCTCAAACTCCAAACTCTTGAGAAAAAGATGGATCTGAAGGCAGTAGAGTCTGAATATCTTCAATTTCTATCCGAATTGGAGAAAAAGCTTTCGAAGGAAGAGATGGTAAGTGTCATGAGGCATGTGCTGGAACATCGTCTGGGAAGGGAAGGGGATGAGGAGCATTATTTGTTTTTGAATCGATATCTAGAACCAGGACATAGCGGACGTATCTCCCCTCTTAATTTAAGAGGGGTAGGGGGAGTTACAAAGGAAGACAATAACCCCACCAACTCCCCTTATGGTTTCCGCCTCTCGGCTTCAACCACTTCCTCGTCCACCCAAAAGCGGGTACCCGGACTCGGTCGTCTTAAGGGGAGGGAAAAGCAAGAAGAAAAGGAACTCTATCCCAACTTAAAGCTTTTTATTCAACAAATGTTTCTCATGAAAAGAATCTCATGGGAGAAGCTGGAAGGAGAAGTTAAGAAACGAGCGGATAGCGTAGAGCGTTTAGCGTATAGGGGAAAATCAAATGAGAAAACAATCAAAAAACTTTTAAGATTAGAAAAAGATTTTGCGCTTTTAAAGCGAATCATATCGATGGAGGGGACGAGGGAAGATATAAAGAAGCTCGAGGCAAAGGACGGGCTCGAGGCTCGAAGCTCGAGGCTCGAAGCAAAAGCAAAAGCAAAAGCAAAAGCAAAAGCAAAAAAAGCAGAAGTATTTACCTCGAGCCTCGAGCCTCGAGCTTCGAGCAGTCTTTTTTCCCCCTCGAGCCTCGAGCCTTTGGCCTCGAGCCAAGCAGGCCTGAACGACTTTGTAAGAGATTTTCTATTTCGACTTGGCGAGTTAGCTCAAAAGAAAGCAATCGACTATGAATCCCCCGACTTTGGTAACATCTTCGAAATAGCCCAAAAATTCTATGCAAAAGTCCTTGAACGAGATGAGATTTTTTATCAAAAGGTATCCAGGATTATTCAAGAAAAGAAGTTGACTCATGCAGCCTTGGTAGTGGGTGGATTTCATACGGAAGGATTAAAAGAGCGATTGAAAGAGGCCAGGATTGGATACGCAGTGATTACCCCAAGGGCCATTCAACACGATGATCGAAGGGTTTATTTTCAAAAGATAGAAGAGCAGTATCAAAAGGCTAGTTTTTCAAACACTCTAACACCTGCTTTACAAACCAATCGAGCGATTATGGCAGGGGAAGCTCCCGGAGTTTTTGAAGCGGGAGAAGGAGGGAGAGCTGGAGAACTTATAGCAGCGGTTCAAATGCTTCATCCCAAAACATTAAGTCGTGAGTTTTTTGAAAAGTGGCGAAATGCGATAAATGATACACCACTTCGAGGCATTATCGGTGAGATAGAAAGGAAATATCTTGGTGGAGAGTTCAAAGGTAAAGAGGCAGATGAGTCTTATCAGAAAATAATTAAGGATTTGAAAGTTCCTCCAAATCTTGTTCCTCAACTACCTTCGTCTCAAACCCGCCATGGGATTGCGGGGACGGTGGAGGATGAGGAGCTCAATGGGATTGCTCGAACGTGTAGTGCAGAGCCTATTGAAGTTGACACCCTTTCACCAATTCTTAATTTATTGAGCGAGGTCCAAAGTCGAGCCTCTCCTGAAAATGGAATAGATGCGTTAAAATTGAATGAGTTGGTAGATGCGGTACGATCTGGCCAAATTGAATTTTATCATCAACCCAATCTTTACCAGACCCACTTACCTGCTTTTGCTCGTCCTATCGACGGCCGTCTTCGGATTTATCTTTCAGGCGATTTAGCTATTCCTGACTCCGGAGAATTAACGCTTGCCCAAATTTTTGCCCTCGTGGGATTTTTCCATGAGACGCATGAGCAAATCACATTGGCTCAAGCTTATCCGAGTCTTGATCCCCGCATCCGTCATCGCATGGCGGTTTATGATGAGGCAAGGTTGATGCAACAATTTCAGGATCGACTCCCTCACGTTTTTCGTCATTCGGTGTTAAGCCCTCTCACGGTGCATGAACTTTGGCGGATGGACGATGAAACTTTAAGTGAAGTGGTGGAGAATACGGAGTTAAAACTTTCAGAGCATACGGCTGATTTTGAGAGAATGCCCGAATATCATCGTGAGGCTGAAGCTTATACCCATGCAATAAGCGATTATGCTCAAAGTTCAGGTCGAATGGGAGGAAACCTCGATTATGCCTTTTCAAATGGTTTGGGGAGAAGCGTTCAGACTTTAGAATTCAATCTAAACTCTCTTCGAAAAAAATCAGACTCCGGGGATTTGGTCATGGTTTTTCCTCCTATGGGAGAGAAGGATCCTGCTCAAGTACGTGTTCGCATCAATGGATTATCGGACTTTAATGTAAGTTTTCCTATAGATCCTCAACTGCGTGCCATTTTTACTTTTCATCGGATTTACTCACTAAAAATACCTGCTGGTTTTCAAGCAGAGTTCATTCCCATCGTTGCTGCACTGGCGGCTTTAAAGGATTTGGAACGCCGATGGGGGGTTAAAGAAACCGTTATTCTGGCCAATGGACGAATTTGCGTTCGCGAACCGGGCGGAGGGTTGACTGTTAGAAATGGGGTAGCACATGAAATACTTCGGAGATTTTTTTCTGTCACTTTTAATGAAATTGCGCCTCGAACACTTTCAGTGTCTGAGTGGATAGGACGTGCAAACGTTGCGATGGGGAAAGGAAAACTTTCCGTGGCAAAGTTAATACTGGACAGAATATTCATTCCTGCTAAGGCGTTCACGCCGGAAATATTTACAGGAAAGATAGTGGAATTAAAAAACACTGTTGAAAGTGACGAGGTCAGGCGTTTAAGAGTTTCTTTGCAAGCCCATGCTAAAAAGTATAAGAATTATAAATTAAGACCAGCGCTCCAAGCCGCCGGATTTGAAAGTTCAGCGGCTTTTCTAAAAGCTGCTCAAGCAGATCCAAGCCTTTTAAATGTTGTGGGGGATTTTTTTATCAGGGTTTTAGAAATCAATGGAGGCAATGTTCCTTACTGCGCGGTTGTGATGAATTTTCCAAAACGGACTTATTTGGAATGGCTGACGCGATTGAACATTAAACCAGAAAACTTAAGTTATCATGAGGGAAAGAGACTTCGCAATATTCTTAGCCGAGCGAGGCAGAAGGAAATTTTTGATCAGGGCAAGGCATTATCTGATTTTACTCCCGATCAAATTCAATGTTTTCATTTGCCCAGGGCTCTTGCCAAATTGCATTGGGCTGATTTTAAAGAATTCGCGAAGCATCATGGAAATAGAGAGGATGTGAAAAGTGTTTTGAGGGAGACTTTTAGTGAAACAGATCTTAAAAGAGAAGCCTACCGAGCCCTCTTTGGAAACCACAAAAAAGACCATCAGCTTTATTGCAACATTCGGGCCCTACTCAACATTAAAAACAAAACACACCGCCGAGCGCTTTTTCTGACTGGATTTTCTCACGAAATGATTCACGAGCTTTTACCGGAGAAAGATCAGAAAGGGGAGAGATTAAAGAAATTGGAAGTGGATCTTGCCCGAGAAGATGCCGAGATTTTAAGAAGAGAAATGAAAGACATCAGGGCTTTTGTAGAGGCCAGGAAATTTGCTGAGGGGGTCAACCGTGATCCGAACACGTACCTGGAAAAATTTTACACTTCGGTCGTAAAGGGACTTTCGAAAGGCGTCCTTTTGCCTTTTTACTGGCTCGCCTGTCAAATTGCCAAACTGATTAATTGGGTTCGTGTGCGTCAAGGGAAAGAACCGCTGAGTAAGAATTTTATAGAGGATTGGATGGTTCCAGTTATTGAAGATATTTTTTTGCTGGTCGGATTTTTCTGGGGGCCTTTAGGATATGTGACGGGAAGAGCGGTTTTTGTGGGGCTGCATGCAGTCCAGAATCTGTCAACGGTAGATTTCGCGACGATGCCCAACACGCAAGATGAAGATTTTGTCGTCCTCCCAATCAAAGATAACTCGGTAATCCCCAAAAGCAAACCGATACGATCTACGGGTGCCAGAAAGTTTTTTCGCATCTTTCAAAGGGTCGGGTTTTTTCAGACAAGATTCGATCTTTTTGATAATCCTTACTTGGGTGTCTGGAGAAAGTTTGAGAAGCTCCTTTTCAGCGCGTTTGGAAAAGTCGTAAGTCATTTTGAAAGGCCGATTTTCCGTTTGATATCTCTTGCTGAAACTCTACCCAAGCCTCTTGCGCTTTCAAGAGAAGCGATGAAAGCAGGGTTTGCGGCCTCCAACTCTTCTTCGAACTCAATCAGTGCTTCTTTGCTAAAAAGAATGGCAATGGTTTTACCTTTCTTGTCAGTAATTCTAACAATTCCCTTTGTTGGAAAAGGAAATTTTGAAATTCTTGAAGAATCAAGCGGTACGACCTTTTCTTCAATGAGTCCTCTGATGGCATCAGTAATCATGTTTACTCCTTGCATTAAATATAACCCATTCCCTTCGCAATATAAAGCCAAATCGGTGTTTTACAAAATTGCTTTTCCTCTATTGATGAGCCTCATGGCCCTGATTCCATCACTTATCGCGATCGCTTTCGGGATGGAGGATGGCATGTCCTCCTCGTCCTTCCTCCCTCTTCCCTCTTTCCTTCTCGGTCTTACCGCCCACATCCGATCGAATCGTTGGGTGACCTTGCATCCCGGAACAAATTTTGGGAAGGGGGTGTTGGGGCAAGATCGTTGGTCCCCTGAAGAAGGGGAGGTTATTAAAAGTGAAGTGAGACTTCTCCTCAAGAGATTGGGGATTGAATCGCGGGTCAATCTTGAAAAGTTTCTTGATTCTATTAAGCCGTTTGGGATAGGGCATCGTGTATTAGACGCTTTTCCTATTTTTATGATTTCTATGTTGTTGGGTCTTTCAGGAAATATGATTCTGTGTTTATTCGGGGGATCTGATTTTGGGGAAGGGGCTTGGGTTGTTCTTCAGATTTCTTCCTTTCTTTTTTTAATTTATTTAGTGAGTCGATGGCTGGGCCCTATCGAACCATTAAGGGGGCTTCATTTCAGAAGCGCAATTTTTGGAAATGGAATTGCAGTTCCACATCTCTTTAAGAAAAGCCTCTTTTTTAAAGGAGAAGAACCTCGAGCTATATTGTGGCATGAAGTAACCCATTGGTTGGAAGCAGAGGGTTTGGTTCCAGAAGGGTCTTTTCCAAGAGGAGTCGAGCTTCTTCGGAAATTAGAACTATGGCAAGTGTCCATTTTAGATTCAGAAATCGTTCGTGAGTATCCGAAAAATTCTTATGAGGCTCTGGACAAATTGCGAAAAAAATTCTTGCAAGGCTTAGTTGATCGAGGAGACGGTTCTTTCTCGAGCGATGCAGAACTTTATTTCTATGAATTAATAGGTTTGGAGAATGGTCACGAGGAACTGTTAGATCGGATTCGAGATTTAAAACAAAGATCGCAGAATAGCAAGAACCATTACGAATCGGGAGAAATTTTGGCAGCCGTAGCCTTGGGTATAGGAACCATTCTGTCACTTCGTGGGGTTGTAGAGCCGAATAGTTCAGGTGTGATTGAGGGCGCCTTCCGTTTCTTGCGAGAGGCTATGGGATGTTCTAGTTGGGCTCAAGCCGCAATTCTGGCGCTTGGAGGAAGGAAAGAAACAGATTTTGGTGCCGATCCAGGCCTTCAAAAAGGCGTCCTTCTCCCCTTTTATTGGCTCGCTTGTCAAATCGCCAAACCGATTGATTGGATTCGTGTGAGTAAAGGGAAAGAACTGCTGAGCAAGGATTTCAAAGAAGATTGGATTGTTCCATTTATTGAAGAGGGTTTCCTACTGCTCGGCTTTTTCTGGGGACCTTTGGGGTATGTGGCGGGAAGAGGGATTTTTGTGGTGTTGCATGCGGTACAAGATTATTTTACTCGGATGTGGCCGGACTCAAGAAGAATAATAAGACCTTTAAACTCTTTTTCAGAAAGCTCGTCGAATAACCTTTTAAGGGATTCCACAATTTTATCTGCGTACGGAGGATGGATTTGGACGTGGATAATGTCGAAATCTTCAGGCGGGTACAGTCTCGTGTTGGTGAAATCCTTGTCAATGCTGATCAGTATTCTTTCTTCTCTCTTTGCAAGTTTGGCTAACTCTGGATCTGTGGTAGAAGGAATTGTCCGAATTGCATCATGGCCAAGCCCTTTAAGGAATTTGAGGATTTTAAGAGGGACATCTTCATCAATAAGAAATTTCACCGAGTGGCCTAGATTGATTTTTGAAAGAGTGTGTATTCCTGGTTTTTGGCATATTCAGCGGCAAAATGAAGAGCTGCCCGGATATGCTCAAGCGTCAACTCTGGGTAATAATTCTCTCCTACAATTTCTTCAGATTTTACTCCGCCTTCAAGAAGTTCCAGAACAATATAGACAGGGATTCTTGTCCCTCGGAAGCAGGGCTTCCCATGGTGAATCAGGGGGTCAACCATTAAGTATTCGTCAAGCAAGCGATCCATTTTTACCTGGAGAAAATCATACATCATCTTCTCCAAAATATAAAGCCGAATCGGTGGTTCACAATATCGCCTTTCCTCTCTTTGAGTCTGTCAGGGGCCGTGATTGGCGGGACGATCGTCCTGCCATGGCTTTGGGAAAGGCGCTTGGAACTGTTGGGAAGGGAAGACATTCTCTAGGCAAAGGTTCCCGTCTTCCCTTTTACTGGCTCGCCTGCCAGATTGCCAAACCGATTGATTGGGTTCGCGTGCGTCAAGGGAAGGAGCGGCTCGGCAAGGATTTTATAGAGGACTGGATTGTTCCGTGGATTGAAGAGGCTGTTTTACTGCTGGGCTTTTTCTGGGGGCCGTGGGGGTATGTAGTGGGAAGAGGAATTTTTGTGATGCTGCATGCGGTGCAAGATGTAGATGAGGCGCATGTCATTTTATTTCAAAAGATGCAAGAATTCCTGCACCGATATCTTGGCATCTCGGATAATCCCTCTGAGCGTCCAGCGGTCAACTTCTCTATGGTTGGGAATGACCAAAGTAATTTGATGGGCTGGATGAAAAAGCTTTACGTGACTCCCTCTTTGACTCACCTTATGATATCCCGCTCGCAAGAAGGCTCGAATCACTTCGTTGCCGGAGATAAGGGGAGGTTTCATAGAGCAAGGCTGAGTACTTTGTGGGAAGCTCTTGGGCGGATGTCCTTTGGATCGGGTTCCAGATATAAAAGAATCGCTTCTTTAATATTTCTCATGGCTTCTTTTTGTGTTCTTCCCTGGCTGTGGCAACCTGGCAGTGAAGGGACCCTTGCCGTAATATATCCATCATCTCCTTCTTCCAATATAATTTTAAGCTTCATCTCTTTACCCCTTTTTTGTAAGGATAACTCATTTTCCCTTAAATATAAAGCCAAATCGGTGTTTTACAAGATCGCCTTCCCTCTATTCATGAGCCTTGTAGCCCTTGTGCCGATGATGATGGTTAGCCAGTTGACCGGGTTACCTGTTGGCCAGTTAACGAGTTGGTCGGTTGTTCTTATTGTGTCTACTTTTATAATGGGGCTCGTTGCTCACACTCGATCCAATCTCTGGGTGACGGAGCATCCTGGGACGGAATTTGGGAAGGGGGTGTTGGGGGGTGAAAAAGGCAAAGTGACAGGCCAGCCTCTTTTACCCCCCATCATCTATCCGCATCAACAGTCATTCTACCCCAGAGCGTCTTATGCCTATGGCCACTTGACTCGGAAAGAGTTTGAA